>CAZVHN010000347.1:0-6164 GCA_964626895.1 uncultured Chloracidobacterium sp.
AATGTCTAAGGAAAAATTTGACCGTAGTAAGCCGCACGTGAACATCGGGACTATTGGGCACGTGGATCACGGGAAGACGACGTTGACGGCAGCGATCACGAAGGTGCTGGGGAAGAACAATCCGAAGGTGAAGTTCGTGGCGTTCGACCAGATCGACAAGGCTCCGGAAGAGAAAGCGCGGGGGATCACAATCGCGACGGCGCACGTGGAGTATGAGACGAAGAACCGTCACTACGCACACGTTGACTGTCCTGGGCACGCGGATTATGTGAAGAACATGATCACGGGCGCGGCGCAGATGGACGGTGCGATCCTGGTGGTGGCGGCGACGGACGGGCCGATGCCGCAGACGCGGGAGCACATTCTGCTGGCGCGGCAGGTGGGGGTGCCGGCGATGGTCGTGTGTCTGAACAAAGTGGACGCGGTCGACGATCCGGAGTTGCTGGAGTTGGTGGAGTTGGAAGTGCGCGAGCTGTTGAGCGCGTATGAATTTCCGGGCGATGATCTTCCGGTAATCAAGTGTTCTGCGTTGAAGGCGCTGGAAGGTGATCCGGAGTGGGAAAAGACAGTGGAAGAGTTAATGGAAGCGGTTGATAGCTACATACCGACGCCGGCGCGGGACGTGGAGAAGCCGTTTTTGATGCCGGTGGAAGACATCTTCACGATCCAGGGACGGGGGACGGTGGCGACGGGAAGAGTGGAGCGGGGCAAGGTAAAGGTGAACGAGAGTGTGGAGATAGTGGGCATCCGGCCGACGAAGACGACGGTGGTGACGGGAGTAGAGATGTTCAAGAAGCTGCTGGACGAGGGGACGGCCGGAGATAACGTAGGATTGCTGCTGCGGGGAGTGGAGCGGAAAGACATCGAGCGGGGGCAGGTAATCTCGAAGCCCGGGAGCATCACGCCGCACACGAAGTTCAAGGCGGAGGCCTACGTGTTGACGAAGGAAGAAGGTGGACGGCACACGCCGTTTTTCACTGGGTACCGGCCGCAGTTTTACTTTCGCACGACGGACGTGACGGGAGTGGCGAGCTTGCCGGCGGGGGTGGAGATGGTGATGCCTGGCGACAACGTGGCGATGGAGATCGAGTTGATCGCGCCCATCGCGATGGAGAAAGGGCTGCGGTTCGCGATTCGCGAAGGCGGCCGCACGGTAGGCGCCGGCACAGTCAGCGAAGTGGTGGAATAAGACATTTCCGATTGCCGATTGCCAATTGCCGATTTGGCGGGTCAAAAAAGATCGAGCTGTAAAAACCTGGAGGTTCGGAACTGCCCAGGGCCAGACGAAATCGACAATCGGCAATTGGCAATCAGCAATTGGAAATCAGCAATTGGAAATACTGAAGAATCGGAAATGACCCTATGTTGAACGAAAAGATCAGAATCAGACTCAAAGCTTACGATCACCGCGTGCTTGACCAATCCACTACGGAGATTGTGGAGACAGCAAAGAGGACCGGCGCGCGCGTGGCGGGACCGATTCCGCTGCCGACGGTGAAGAACAAGTGGACCGTACTCCGGTCCCCGCACGTCGACAAGAAATCGCGCGAGCAGTTTGAGATCAGGACGCACAAACGTCTGATGGACATCCTCGACCCAACACCGCAGACAGTTGATGCGCTGATGAAGCTGGATCTTCCAGCCGGTGTGGACGTTGAGATCAAGGCGTTTGGCAGACAGTGAGGACATTGCCGATTGCCAATTGCCGATTTCCGATTGGAAGTTAGGCGAGCGGTTATAAGCGATTCAATCTGTCTCAAATCGGCAATCGGCAATTGCCAATCGGGAATGTGCTTATGATTAACGGAATCATCGGTAGAAAAATCGGTATGACGCAGCTCTTCGCTGCCGACGGGACGGTAACCCCTGTGACGGTCATCAAAGCGGGTCCGTGCGTAGTCGTACAGAAGAAGTCTGCGGCGGGACCTGACGGTTATAACGCCGTTCAGTTGGGCCTTGTGGACGAAAGGCCCGTGAAGTTGAAGAACGTGACCAAGCCAATGCGTGGTCACTTTGAAAAGACCGGCGGCGGCACTCCTCCCACGCGAATTCTAAAAGAGTTTCGGCTCGAAGATTCTGAAGACGCCACTAGTGTGGGCGACAAGGTGCTGGTAGACCAGTTTGTCGATGGCGATGCGGTTGAAGTTATCGGACGGTCAAAGGGCCGGGGTTTTGCCGGCACGATTAAGCGTCATAACTTTAGTCGGGGCCCTGAGTCGCACGGTTCGATGAATGTGCGCGCGCCGGGTTCAATCGGCGCTTCCGCATATCCGTCACGGGTGATCAAGGGCACCAGATCGTCGGGGCACATGGGCGACGCGCGTATCACTGTCAAAGGGTTGACGATTGCCCGTGTGGATGCTGAGAACAATTTGTTGATGATTCGCGGTGCGGTTCCCGGGGCCAATGGAAGCGTCGTTATTGTTAAGAAGGCCGCACAGCGGCAGAAGAGAACAGGGTGATGAGTGATAGACAGATTTGAGATTGGTCGGCGTAAGAATTTCCGGCGGAAATCCAAAATCTAAAGTCACAAATCAGAGATTCTTATCACTCATTACTTATCACTGGAGTCAGACATGCCTACGGTCAAGGTGCGCAACTTAAAGAATAAAGAGGTCGGCGAGGTTCAACTTTCCGACGCGGTATTTAATGCGCCGTTTAATGAGCCACTGATTCATGCTGCTGTGAGAAATTTCATGGCCAACGCTCGTCAGGGTACAAGTGCTACCAAGACTCGTGGCGATGTTTCAGGCTCGGGTCGCAAGGTTTGGAAACAGAAAGGCACGGGCCGTGCTCGTATAGCATCTTTGCGCTCACCGTTGTGGAAAGGCGGCGGCAATGTTCACGGACCACAGCCGCGTGACTGGTCTTACAACATGCCGAAAAAGATGCGCCGGGGAGCTCTCCGATCGGCGCTTTCGGAGCGAGTGCGCGAAGGTAACGTGATCGTGGTTGAGGGGTGGTCGCTCGATAAGCCCAAGACGAAGGACTTTGTCGCGTCGCTCGCTACGCTCGGTCTCGAAGGCAAGACTTTGATCGTGGATACGTATGATAACGAGAACCTGATGCTCTCGGCGCGGAATCTCCAGCGCGCGAAGGTGGTAAACAGTTTGGGTCTGAATATTTACGACCTGCTCTATCACGAGAAGCTGGTGCTTTCGCAGGCGGCCATTGAGGAACTCGAGCAACTCCTGGGGCCCAAGGAAGAGAAGAGTGCCGCGCCCGACGATGCGTCGGATGAGAGAGTAGAAGCTGCCGCGGCGACAAAGACCAGGAAGGTTGCCGCCGGGAAGCCGAAGCGCGCCAGCAAGCCGGTGAGCAAGCATGCCGTGGCCAAGCCAAAGCGAGCCGGCAAGCCAAAGAAGGAGGCGGCCTAAGAGATGAGAACGGTTTGGGACATCATCAAATCGCCGGTAATCACTGAGAAAGCGTTGGTTGCCAAGGAGGAGTCGCAGGATACGCGACAGTTGTTGACCTTCAGGGTTGACCGGAGGGCCACGAAGCCTGAGATCAAGTCGGCCGTTGAGACGATCTTTCAGGTGAAAGTGGACCAGGTGCGGACGATTAATTTCATGGGCAAGATGGCCCGTCGCGGCCGCTTCGAAGGACGCAAGCCGTCCTGGAAGAAAGCTTACGTGACGCTGCAGCGGGGCGAGAATCCGGTTGATTACGGCGAGGCAATCTAGGCATTGCCGATTGCCAATTGCCGATTTCCGATTGGCGTTGGCTCGATCGTGAGTTGTAATCGCAGGTAGCTTCTCAAGGATTCTCAATCGGCAATCGGAAATTGGCAATTGGCAATCGGAAATCGGAAATTGAATCATGGGCATTAAGAAACTAACACCAACATCGCCATCACGTCGCTACCAGACATATCTGACGCGTGACGAGCTTACCGTGGGAGCAGTGCCTGAGAAATCGTTGCTGGAGCCGAAGAAGCGAATCTCCGGACGCAACAATGACGGGCGAATTACCGTTCGCCGGCGTGGCGGAGGTCATAAACGCTTCTACCGCATTGTTGACTTCAAGCGCGATAAGGAAGGCGTGCCCGGCCGCATTACGCAGATCGAGTATGACCCGAATCGGTCGGCGCACATCGCACTGGTTACCTATCTCGATGGTGAAAAGCGCTACATCATTGCGCCGAGCGGGATAGAAGTCGGGAAGACCATTATCAGCGGGCCGGAAGCGGACATTTTGCCTGGCAATACCCTGCCTCTAATCAACATCCCGTTGGGTACGCAGATTCATAATATCGAGCTGCGTCCCGGCAAGGGTGGGCAGATGGCTCGTTCCGCTGGGGCCTTTGCGCAGCTTGTAGCCAAGGAAGGGAATTACGCTCAGCTTCGCATGCCTTCTGGAGAAGTCCGCCGGGTGCCGCTGGTCTGCAAGGCCACTGTCGGCCAGGTGGGTAACATTGAGCACGAAAATGTTTCATACGGAAAAGCGGGCAGGTCGCGTTGGAAAGGTATTCGACCCCACGTGCGTGGTGTGGCGATGAACCCGGTGGACCATCCGCATGGTGGCGGTGAAGGAAAGACTTCGGGTGGACGTAATCCGGTTACTCCCTGGGGCCAGCCGACGCGCGGCTACAAGACCAGGAGTAACAAACGAACGCAGAAAATGATTCTGCGCGATCGTAGAACTAAGTAAAGCATTGCCGATTTCCAATTGCCAATTGCCGATTGGCTCTTTGGATGGCTTAACCTGGTGGTAGTTGAACCTGTTCCTATATCGGCAATTGGAAATCGGCAATCGGCAATGGAGTTAACGCATGGCACGTTCAGTTAAAAAGGGACCATTCATTGACGGCAGCGTTCTGAAGGCTGTTGAGCGGACACGCGCCGGTGGACAACGCCCGCCGGTTATTAAGACCTGGTCGCGACGTTCGACCATTACGCCGGACATGGTGGGGCTTACTTTCGGTGTTCACAATGGCAAACGGCACCTGCCCGTTTACGTCACCGAGAATATGGTAGGTCACAAGCTGGGCGAGTTTGCACCGACACGCACGTTTAAGGGGCACTCGGGGACAAAGGTGGAGAAAGCCGCCAAGGTAGCGCCGAAGTAGTCTCGAAACTTGAGGGAACGAGAATGGAAGCAACGGCAAGTGCAAAATATCTCAGAGGCTCCGCTCAGAAAGCGCGGCTCGTCATAGATATGATTCGCGGCCAGGACGTCAATAAAGCCCTGGCAATTCTGCGTTACTCGAGCAAGCGGGCAGCCAACGGAATCGAAAAATGCATGCGATCGGCAATCGCGAATGCGAACGAAACCGCGGAGAAGGCCAATGTGTCGATCGACCCGGACGATCTTTGGGTGAAGGCGGCTTTCGTCGATCGTGGGCCCACGAAGAATCGGCGTCGGGTGCGACCCGCACCGCAGGGTAGGGCCTATCGCGAGCAGCGCCATTTTTGTCATGTGACGATTCTGCTCTGCAATGACGCGCGCCCCGAGCCAGGAGCTAAGCGCAAAGGCGGCATTGATTTGAAGACCGCGGAAGCGAAGCCCGCCAAACTTGTGGAAAGCAAGAGCCGTAAGCGCGGTGGAGCGGCAGCCGCACCTCGCGCCAAGCGAACCCCGTCGAAGGCTGCCCCCGCTGCGAAGTCAGGGGCCGCTGAGAAAGCGGCGAGCGAAAAGAAGGCCACCAAGCGTGCTTCCAAGCAGAAGCCAAGTGCTAAGGAAGAATAACCCTACTAGGACTGGAGAATATTGTGGGCCAGAAAGTTCATCCATACGGTTTCCGCCTTGGCTACAACAAGGACTGGCATTCGCATTGGTACGCGAAGAAGCAGTTTGGTGAGTTCCTGCTTGAGGATCTGAAACTTAAGCGCGATCTGAAGAGCCGTTTCACAGGGGCCGGGGTTTCCCATGTGGACATCGAGCGCGCGGCTAATCGTCTGAAGATCGTTATCTACACTTCACGTCCGGGAATCATCATAGGTCGTAAAGGCGCTGAGATCGATAAGCTCAAGACTGACCTGTCCGCAAAAACCGGACGCGAAGTACTGGTTTCGATTCAGGAGATTCACAAGCCAGAACTGAACGCCCAGCTCCAGGCTGAAAAGATTGCCGCGCAGTTGGAGAAGCGCATTGCGTTCCGGCGCGCAATGAGAAAAGCCGTGGAGGAGTCGCTGCGGTTTGGGGCGCAGGGAATCAAGGTA
>CAZVHN010000348.1:0-4189 GCA_964626895.1 uncultured Chloracidobacterium sp.
AGGGTGGCTCAGTTCGCTTCGATGGCGTGGATTCCGGTCTCGATTCTCTGCTCGACTTCCCTCTCTTCTATCCGATTCGGCACGCGTTCGCCGAAGGCAGGCATCTTGACGCGATTCCGAAGATGCTCGCGGCAGACTACCTATATACCGATTCCGAGATTCTCGTCACGTTGCTGGGCGGACACGATGACGGCCGGTTCATGAGCGAGAGAGGGGTGACGATTGCCGGCTTGAAACTGGCAAATACGTTTTTGTTAACGACGCGCGGAGTGCCTCAGCTCTATTACGGCGACGAAATTGCGATGACTGGCCCCGACGAACCGACAACTCGCCAGGACTTTCCCGGCGGTTTTCCCGGAGACAAACGAAATGCGTTCACTCGCGCCGGTCGCACAAAAGAAGAACAGGAAGTTTTTGAGCACATCAAAACACTGACTCGGTTGCGCGGCGAACTCGAGCCGCTGCGACGAGGCCGCCTGGTCAACCTTCACGTTTCTGATCAGCAGTATGCATATGCGCGGACCAGCAAAGGTGGCACCGTCGTTACCGTAATCAATAACGACACGAAGGCTGCGCAAATCGAGTTTGATGTTTCACCCGTCGGCTGGGCCAATGGCATAGCCCTGGTTGACCACTTGGGCGTGGGCAAAGAAGCATCAGTGGCTGATAGAAAGCTGAGAGTGACGCTGCCTGAGCGTTCGGCGGCGATTCTTGCACCGAGATAGACCGCAGATGAATACAAAGCCGCTTTCCGAACAGGTCGCAATCGTTACTGGTGGTGGTACAGGGATCGGACGCGCTTTCACTCAGGCGCTCGCCTCTGCGGGAGCTAAAGTGGTTATTGCGTCGCGTCGCGAAGCTGTGTTGCGAGCTGCGGCCGACGAGATTAACGCAACTCTCGACGCCGAGCGCGTATACGCCCATGCCTTTGACATCCGTGACGGCGGACAAATCGAATCGCTGGTCAACGAGGTTATTGAGCGCTGGCAAACGATCGATTTGCTAATCAATAACTCAGGTCTGGCGGTGCCCGAGTCAGTCGAAGCGATTACTGAAGATGGATGGAACAAGGTGATGGACACGAACCTGCGCGGTGTCGTGCAACTGGTGCGTACTGTTCTGCCGCATATGAAGAAAAACGACTTCGGCGACATCGTGAACGTATCATCCCAAGCCGGCAAACACGGCTATGCGGATGTTCCTTCCTACTGCGCGTCTAAGTTTGGACTGCTGGGGTACGCGGAAGCGCTGCGCGATCATGTCCGCAAGACCGGCGCGAACATTCGCGTCTTCAACTTCTGCCCCGGGCTTGTCGATGTGGAAAACACCCGGCCCGGAAAACGGCCGCGCGCAGGCTTCATTCACGTGGCGAACATGGCGAGAACGCTGATGTACGTGTTGTCGCTGGATCGAAATGTAGTGCTGGAGGACGTGAACATCTACGGCAGATAGCGGTTCTTGGACCAGGCTTCGGCCGGGTGATGTATCGCGATGTCTCCGTCACCCGGGAACGGTAGAGACTGTAATGAAAACCCAAAGGGCGCCAACGGTAATTCGCAGGTCGGGAAGGCGGACCCTGTCCCCGCCTCAAGCTTGAAAGCCACTAAGCGCAAGAGCGGGGACAGGGTCCGCCTTCCCGACCTGCAAATTAACGAAGCCCTCTTAGGTTTTCACAGAGTTTGTACCGAGCCGGTTCCGAACTTGGGTTCATGGAGGACTACAAATGCAAAAGCCACGTTTGAGCTTCTGGCAGATCTGGAACATGAGTTTCGGTTTTATGGGCATTCAGTTTGGCTGGGGCTTGCAGCTCGCCAACATGAGCGGGATTTACACATACCTGGGGGCGAGCCCGGACGACGTGCCGCTGCTTTGGCTGGCTGGCCCGATGACGGGACTGCTGGTTCAGCCCATCGTGGGATCGATGAGCGACCGCACGTGGAACAGACTGGGCCGTCGCAGGCCGTACTTCCTTGTAGGCGCAATCCTGGCCAGCATTGCCCTCTTCTTCATGCCCGATTCCTCGGCGCTCTGGATGGCCGCGGGTCTGCTGTGGATTCTGGATGCGAGTATCAACGTCAGCATGGAGCCCTTTCGCGCTTTCGTCGCCGACAAGCTAAACATCAACCAGCGCACCGCTGGTTTCGTAATGCAAAGTTTCTTCATCGGCATCGGCGCATCGCTGGCGAACGCTCTGCCCTGGTTGTTTCGGCAGTATGGCGTGACTGGTACGACTCCCAGCGGCATCCCCCTCACGGTGCAGTACTCCTTCAAGATCGGGGCCATTGTCTTTCTGCTCTCAGTAATCTGGACAGTGTTCACAACTAGAGAATACCCGCCGGAGAACATAGAAGAGTTTGAGCGTACTCGCCGGGCGACTTACGGCAATGCCACCGGCCTGGCAAAAGTAGGCCGGGTGGTTGCGGAACTTCTGCGCGAGATTTCCAGCGCTTTCAGTAACATGCCCAAGACCATGAAGCAGTTGGCAGTCGTGCAATTCTTCACTTGGCTGGGACTGTTCTGTATGTGGATGTTCTTCGGTTTGACGACCTCCTACCACGTTTTCGGAGCCAGCAACAGCGACGATACGCGCTTCGCGCTGGGCCAGGAGTGGGGTGGCAACGCCTTTGCCATTTACTCGATTGTCTGCTTCGCGATCGCTTTCCTGCTGCCGAAGATCGCGGCCGCGACCAGCCGTAAGACCGTGCATACCTTCGCTCTGATTTGCGGCGGGCTGGGCCTCGTGTCGGTGTACTTCATTCAGGATAAATGGATGCTGCTCGTGACTATGGTCGGTGTGGGTGTCGCCTGGGCTTCAATCTTGTCTATGCCTTACGCCATTCTTTCGGGCGCACTGCCGGCGGCGCGAATGGGCGTATACATGGGCATCTTCAACTTCTTTATTGTGATTCCGGAAATCATCGCCTCGATCTTCTTTGGACGCATCATCCGCGCGATCTTTGGGGAGAACAGCACCGCCGCTCCGCTTTATATGGTGATCGCCGGTGGCGTGTTTATGTTAATCGCCGCTGCGCTCGTAACGATTGTTCGCGACGTAGCCGATGAAGACGTGCCCGAAGCGGAGGTGCTCGCAGCTGACGCACATGAGCCGCTGATTCCGCCGTTGACGGCGCAACCTGTGCCGAGCACCGGGTTGATTGATAAGGAGTGATTGTGGTGGCTGGCAAATCTAAAGGTAGCGCCTGTGTGAAAACCCAAAAAGAACTAACGGCAATTTGCAGGTCAGGAAGGTGGACCCTGTCCCCGCCTCAAGCTGGAATGCCACTCACCAACGCCTGGAAGATTGAGATTCGACATTTGCGAGCCATGTGAGGGGTAAGGATGAATTGAGTCGTTAGCCTAACGATTTTTGTTTTCGTAAGAGCGGGGACAGGGTCCGCCTTCCTGACCTGCGAATTAGCGCGGCTTGAGGTGTCATATGTGAGCCTAGGGCCTGAGTCAAAAGGAAGTCACTATGCTACTGGTTAACCGACTAACTCGATCAGCTCAAATTCTTTTCCTGGCTCTAGCCATCTTCGCTGCCGGTGCTCACCGAAGTCTGGCCCAGCTACCAGCCCGTGATGTCTCGAAGGAGTCGGCGCGGTCCACGCGCGATTGGGTGCGCGACGGCGTCGTATACGAAATCTATCCGCGCGCGTTTTCGCAGCAGGGAGACTTCAACGGCATCACCGCACGTCTCGACAATCTGAAAGAACTGGGTGTGACCATCCTCTGGCTGATGCCCATTCATCCGATCGGGCAGGAGAAGAAGAAAGGAACTATCGGTAGTCCTTACGCGGTCCGCGATTACTACGGGATCAATCCGGACTACGGCACCAAGGCCGACTTTCAGCGACTTGTCACGGAGTCCCACCGCCGCGGAATGAAAGTCATTATCGACATCGTCGCCAACCACACATCCTGGGACAGTGTCTTGATGAAGCATCGTGAGTTCTATAAGCGCGACGCCAGCGGCAAGATCACTTACCCGTACGACTGGTTCGACATCGCAGCACTCAACTACAACAGCAAAGAGCTGCGCCAGTACATGACAGACATGTTGAAATACTGGATTCGTGAATTTGATCTCGACGGCTTTCGCTGCGATGTGGCGGGCGAAGTGCCCACGGATTTCTGGGAAAACGCGCGGGTCGAGCTGGAGCGCGTCAAGCCTGACATTTTCCTGCTTGCC
>CAZVHN010000349.1:0-9348 GCA_964626895.1 uncultured Chloracidobacterium sp.
GCTCTGGCCCAGAGCAAACCTCAGAGTGATCTTTCGGCCATCCAGCGCCTGGACGTTATGCGGTCGAAGCTTGATTCTCTGCGTCGTTCGCTCAACAACGCCATCTCTACGCTGGCGCCGAAGAGCGCAGACAAGAAGGAAGCTGTTGACGATCCGCGACAAAGACTTCAAGGGCTGGAAAAAGAGGTCGGTTCGATCCTTTCCGAAGTTAATGACGTTCGCGGCAAACAGGAGCGCTCAGAGCGATACGATGCAACGGTGCTCGATCGACTTGAAACGTCAGTGGTCGACATCGACACTCGCGCGCAGGCTGGGCTGCAGGCCACTGCGAGCGCTAGAACTGCCAGCGCCGCTTCCGGAAGGGCCCCTGCCAAGAAGAAGAAAAAAGGAAAGTTCTTTGGGCTCTTTGGAGGTGGAGACGAAGACAAATATGCTGATTTAACTGGCACGCTTGCCCCAGGCCGCGATCGCGTGCTGTTCGAAGAGGCCGCTAAGCAAGTGCGTAAAGGCAGCCACGAAACCGGGCGGCTCCTCTTTACGACAATCATTAATACTTATCCCGATTCTCCTTTCCTTCCTTTGGCAAAACTTGCCATCGCCGATTCCTTTTATCTTGAAGGAACCACGAGCAACTTGATCCAGGCCGCGCAGGCATATCAGGATTGGCTAACTTTCTTCCCGACCGATCCTCTGGCCGATGATGCGATGCTGAAGGTTGCGGAATCCGAGATGAGACAGATGGGTCTCTCGGATCGCGATATCAGCCATGCGCGAAAAGCTGAGCAAAGACTGAAAGTCCTGTTGCAGCAGTTCCCGCAGACCAAGCTCCGGCCGGATGTTGAGCAGCGCTTGCGCGAGGTTCAGGAAAACCTGGCGATGCACAACCTGCAGATCGGAAATTTTTACTACAAGGCCAAATACGAGCAGCAGAAAGGTGGTCTGAAAGGTGCTCAGTCCCGTTACCGGGAGATCGTTGAGAAGTATCCCAATTTCTCGTTCATGGACGAGGTACTTTTCCGCCTGGCCGCAACTTACCAGCAGGAAGAAGAGCCCGACGAAGCGGCAAAATACTACCAGCAGATTCTTCGGAATCATCCCAACAGCGAGTTTTCGGAAAAGGCTCGCGAGCAGCTAAGCATTATTGGCGCACCCATTCCCGAATCCGATCCGACGCGAAAGAATGCGCCGCCACCGGTACGTCCGGGAATGCTCGGAAATCTACTCCAGCAGGTTAGCGGCAGAGCGGACGTTACCGTGGACAAGAATGGCGTTCTCATCAGCAAGGACGGGAAGGAGGGCACTGACCTGATTGACGAAGCCCTGAAGTATAACGGTCAATTGCCTACCAACATTACGCCGCAAGCACCCACGCAGGGCACCAACCCCAAGCCCGCGCCGGTCTCCGCCCCGGTGAAGCCTTGAGGGCAAATGCGAAACAGCGTTAGTTCACTCAGCCAAGGTTGAGGTTGAGTTCCTCGTGCGACGACAAGAGAGCGGCCACAGATAAACACGGGTTCTCACGGATTTGATTTTATGGGGTTATCGAAGATGAGTCTCTTAAACTGTGGCTCAGGTCGTTGTAGACTTCGAAGAAGCCTCCAATGATCTTCTGGGTTATTTCTCCATGTTTGAATCTGTGCTTATCTGTGTTCATCTGTGGCCCAAGATGTCGGAGCAAGGTCTGAATTGCACAATCAATTAACCGAGTCGATCGAGAGCGAACTCTTACGGCGACACAAAGCGACTGCTACAACGGTTGGCGGCCTGCTGGTTGCGACCATTCTTCTGGCCATCGGGGCCTACATCAGCAAGAGTTTCCTGCGCCAGCAACATAATCCCTCTCTCGACATTGCGTTGAGAATCACCATTCTCATTTTTGGACTGGGCTCAATCGCTTTGCGTCGCACAAGATTCTCAACGATGCGACTGCAGGACATCGGAGCTCTAGCTGGCGCCTCAGGCCTGCTGCGCACGCTGGAGAAAACGACCATTCAGGTGGCGCTAATTGGCGCTGCGATCTCGGCAATGGGATTCATTGCCACCCTCCGGACAGGCAACGACTTCTATACCTACGGTGCAGCTTTGGTTGCCGTATTCGTGTTGCTCTATTGCTTTCCCACTCTCTCTTCGTGGCGACGAACGTTGCAGCAGTTTGCGCAGGTTCCCGGCGATCCAGCCGCTGCGGGACAAGTGGAATAGGCGCAAGTTCTTTGAACGGTCTGCCAATCTGCCCGAAAATCGGGGCCCTTCGTAAAATGTGTTGATTCAGTTTCAATCATTTGTTAGTTTGTAGTTGACGGTTCGTGACCTTGCCGGCCCCGGCAAGGTTATCAATTTAACGGCCATCCTCCCCAGCCCATTCGCTTTGCTACGGGCAAAGTCGGTTACCCCAAATCAATGAATACCCTCGAATCCCCGCGATCGTTATCGATCCGCTCAACACTCATCTCCCGGTTAATTCTATTCACCGTTTGTCTGTTTGCACCCGGCCTAGTGTCCGGAGTTTTAGCGCAGAGTTTGCCTTCGCGACCTGTGGCACGTCTCATTACCAGCACTTCCGACGAGATTCGTTACTCGCGGCCGCGACGCGTTAGTGTCCCTCTGGGCGACGCGAGCCGATCCGAGGCCCCGACTCCTGCTGCCTTTCCTTCGATCAATCAAGCCACGGAGACCGAGCGCAGGGCGTTTGAAGCAACAAACGAAATGCGCGCGAGGAATGGATTTTCTCCATTGAGTTGGGACAGTGACCTCTGCCGGATGGCGCGAGCTCATTCCGAAAAGATGGCCCAACTGGGATTTTTCGCTCACGAAACACCGGAAGGCCTGCGTCTGAAAGATCGTGCTCGGGCGGCGCGAATCCGCTTCCAGGTGATAGCCGAGAACATCGCGTATAATCAGGGCGTCGATGATCCTGGCACCTTTGCAGTTCAAAGATGGATGATTTCGTCAGGACATCGGGCGAATATTCTTAGTCGCGAATTTCGGGCCTCGGGTACTGGTAGTTTTATGGCCCGGGACGGCAGGGTTTATTTAACCCAGATTTTCATCGCGCGTTAGACGCCGGATAAGTCTTTATGAATTGGCGGCTGGCGCTTCTCAAAATCAGCCGCCTTTAACGTGTCAACGCCTCTCTTTCAGCTTCCGTCGTTTGCGAAGATCAACTGTGGCTTGCGCGTCCTGGGCAAACGTCCCGATGGCTACCACGAGATCAGGACGGTCCTGCAAACCGTTTCCCTTCATGACTCTCTTCACTTCGCAACCGCTCCGGACCCTGAGATATTGCTATCTTGTGATGATCCCCTGATCCCAACCGATCAGAACAATCTGATTTTGCGGGCGGCCATTGCTCTGCGAGATCGTTATGGAGTTCGGGCCGGGGTGCGTATCCACCTCGAAAAACGAATTCCAGTTCAGGGAGGACTCGGCGGCGGCTCATCAAATGGAGCCGTAACTTTGTTAGGCCTCGCGCATCTGTGGCAGGTCAGGACGAAGATCTCGGAGTTAGCTGAGTTGGCAGCCGGGTTAGGTTCCGACGTGCCATTTTTTCTAGGCGGAGGTAGGGCACTTGGTACGGGGACCGGAACAAGCATCTCTTCGCTTCCGGATCTTGAGGCGCAGGATCTTTTGATCGTAGCTCCCACCGCAACCGTTGCCACGGCGGAAGCCTATAAAGCACTCAGTTCAGCTGCCTTGACAACACGGAACTCCGACTCTATCCTTGCTATTTCGCGTGGGTCAACCAATTCATCAGATTTGGATCAGTGGCCTGTCTCTGACGACTCGGAGAATGATTTCGAGCAGGTGATCTTTGATATTGAGCCTGAGATTGGGCGAGTTAAGAACGCCCTGCTTCAGGCTGGTGCTCGTAGCGCTTTGCTCGCTGGAAGTGGTTCGAGCGTTTTTGGTATCTTTGACGACCGGGAGGCGCAGCAGCGCGCCCTTGAGCAGATTCGGGCGGAAAGCGGATGGCGCATCTTTCCCTGTGCAACTCTGTCGCGCGAAGAATACATTCGAGCGATGGGATCCTGTGGTACCTCGCTCTTACGCTCTTTTGATCTGCGATCCGATACTGGGGCGTAGCCAAGTGGTAAGGCACCGGTCTTTGGAACCGGCATTCGTAGGTTCGAATCCTCCCGCCCCAGCCACTTTTCAAGTAATAAGTGATCAGTGAAAAGTGACGAGGGAACCCTTCTGACTTCGCACCTGTTTAGCTTGTTACTGATGTTATGGGCACGACCGGCGGTATAAAAATCTTTTCCGGAAACGCGAACCCAAGACTGGCGGAAGAGATTTGCCGCCATCTGGGTTGTGATATGGGGCGGGCCTTCGCGGAGCGCTTCTCGGACGGCGAGTTTAACTTTCAGATCGACGAGAACGTTCGTGGCGGGGATGTCTTCATCGTTCAGCCCACGTGCCCGCCGACTGACGAGCACTTGATGGAGCTGCTGGTGATGCTTGACGCTTTCCGTCGATCATCGGCAGAACGCATCACTGCCGTGATTCCGTATTACGGTTACGGGCGCTCTGATAAAAAGGATCGTCCGCGCGTTCCGATCTCGGCCAGGCTCGTGGCAAACCTGATTACGGTTGCCGGCGCTGATCGTTTGCTGACGATGGATCTGCATGCGGCGCAGATTCAGGGGTTCTTTGATATACCGGTGGACCACTTGTATTCGGCCCCGGTAATGATTGGCTACTATCAGGACAATCCGTTGCCGAATCTGACGGTGGTTGCTCCTGACACGGGGGGTGCAGAAAGAGCGCGCGCCTACGCGAAACGTCTGGATGCGGAACTTGCGCTTTGTGACAAGCGACGCGAGAAAGCAAACGTCGCAGAGGTGATGAATGTCGTAGGTGATGTCCGCGGTCGCAACTGTCTGGTTGTCGACGACATGTGCGACACAGGTGGCTCGCTTACGAAAGTTTCCCGAGCTTTGAAGAATGCGGGCGCGGAAAGCATTCATGCCTGCTTCACGCACCCGGTTTTGTCGGGCCAGGCTGCAACACTGCTGGAGCAGTCAGAGATCGAACAGATAATTGTTACGAACACGATTCCGCTACGCGATCACGCGTGCGAGTTGGAGAAGATAAAGGTACTTAGTATCGCGCCGCTTCTGGCGAAAGCGATCAAGTCGATCCATGAGGAAACCAGCGTTTCCTCGCTCTTCGTATGAAGGGCAAACACTGATGGCTTAAAAGAAGACCATCAGCGATCGGTAAGGGATTTCCAATTGCCGATTGCCAATTGCCGATTTGAAAAGCGAAGCCTTCTTTCGGACTTCTGTGGGCTGATAGTTCAGCCTTGTAAATTGCGAATCGGCAATCGGCAATTGGCAATCGGCAATGTTCCCGGCTGGTCGCTGAACGTCTGTAAGAGGAGTGATTATGGCTGAGCATAGAGAAAACATAATGGTGAAGGCTAAGGTGCGTGAGGGCCGCGGCAAGAACGACGCTCGTCGCACGCGTCGCGCGGGATTGGTTCCAGTTACGGTTTATGGCGGCGGCGGGGAGACGGTGGCAGCGACCGCGCCACTCAGTGAACTGGCAGCGATTCTTAGATCTGAAGCGGGTCGAAACACTATTTTCACTATTGACATCCAGGGCTTGGGCGCGAGCGAGGTCATGTTCCACGATAGACAGATCGATCCCGTGCGCAGCCGATTGTTGCACGCGGATTTTAAGCGATTGGTTAAAGGCCAAAAGATTGAAGTGACCGTTCCCCTACACCTGGTTGGCGAGCCGATCGGAGTACGTGAGCAGCAGGGCATCCTGGAACAGATCTTTCGCGAGATTGAGATTCGCTGCGAGCCGCGCGAAATCCCTGACGCGATTGATGTCGACGTTTCGAATCTTGGGGTTCACGATGTACTTCACGTTTCCGATATCCAGGTAGGTAAGAACATCGAGATTCTTAATGAACCGGATACCGTAATTGCCACAGTTAGCATCGTGAAGGAAGAGCCGGTTGCGGCACCGGTGGTTGAAGCCGAAGGCCCGGCGGAGCCTGAAGTAATCGGCAAGGGTAAGAAGGAAGAAGAGGGTGCCGGCGACGAGGGCGAGAAGGGTAAGAAGGAATAGTGACATTGCCAATTGCCGATTTTCGATTTCCAATTGGTCTTTGATCGACGATGAGATTGGCTCGGCAAACCCTGATCCCCGACGACATAAGATTAATCGGAAATTGGCAATCGGAAATCGGCAATGTCATGAATCGGCAATGTCATGCGTCTCATCGTAGGTTTGGGAAACCCGGGCGCCGAATATGACTGGTCGCGTCATAACCTGGGGTTCATGCTAATTGACAAGTTGGCCCGCGACGCCGGGATTGCCGTGAACAGGCGCGAGTGTCAGGCGCTGGTAGGGCGGGGCGAGATTGCAGGCTGCGCAGCCAAACTCGTCAAGCCGCAGACTTTCATGAACTTGAGCGGCGAGTCGGTCGGTTGCTTGATTTCCCGGCACAAGCTGCAAACGCCAACCGAAAAGTTAATCGTCGTATCCGACGATCTGGCTTTGCCGTTCGGTAAGATTCGTATTCGGGAACGTGGTTCGGCTGGGGGTCACAACGGCTTGAAATCGATCATCGGTTGTCTTGGCACGAACGAGTTTGTGCGGCTGAGAATTGGAATACAGCCGGACCACCCGATTAGCGATTCGAAGCGCTTTGTTTTGGATGTGGTACCCAAGTCAGCGCGAGCGGAAGTTGAAAAAGTTCTCGAGCGAAGCGCAGAGGCGCTTAGCGCCATCCTCAAGGACGGTGTTCGGAAAGCAATGACAGAGTTTAACTGATTGCCGATTGCCAATTGCCAATTGGATCGCACGATTCGCAGCCAAGCGAAGAATTAGGACAAGAGATTACTTTTGTTTTGCCTGTCTTTCAATCGGCAATTGGCAATCGAATGTAATCGGAATCGACAGTGTTAGTCCCTTCTTGCTTCATCCAACTAGATGAGGCTAGACATCCATAAGGAGGATGATTTTGGAAGCACCAAGGCAATACGAAGTAGTCTTCATCGTCGATCCCGGCGCTGACGAAGATGAGGTCAATCGCCTCACCGAGAACCACAAGCAGATCGTCACCGACCAGGGCGGCGTCATAACCAAATCAGAAAGCTGGGGCAAACGCCCGCTGGCTTATGAGATTCTTCATAAGACGGAAGGCACTTTTGTGCTGATGGAGATCGAAGGCTCGGGTAGCGAGATAGCCGAGCTGGAACGGCGCATGCGCGTCAACGATCGCATCATCCGCTATTTAACAGTGCGGGTCGATGAAGATCGGCGCCGCGCTGAGAAGTTTAAGGACCGCCGCACTCGCAAAGCGGCGAAGAGACCAACTTCACGAGGTGGTCCGCCACGCGGGGCTGCCGTCCCTGAGTTCGCCGCTGCTGACGAGAATGATGAAGGCCAGTGAGCGTGAATCGTGAGATTTGTGATTTTAGATTTTTGATTTGCGATTGATGTTGTTGCACCAGTCTTGGGTCTGCAGCCCGCTTGAAACTGATGGATAGCGGACCGCAAATCAAAAATCTAAAATCTAGAATCAAGACTCTCACGATTCGCGATTCACGAATCACGATTGACGATTTACGAGGAAACACTATGTCGAGTAACTATGAAGACCGCAACCGCGGATACAATGGCGACGAGGATATGGATCGAGGGCGGCCCATGCAGTCGCGTGGCGGCCGTCGCATGCACAGACGAAGAATCTGCCGGTTCTGCATCGAGAAAGCTGATCTCATCGATTTCAAGGACGTGAGACTGTTGCAAAACTATATTCCCGAGCGCGGCAAGATCATTCCCAGACGTATCACCGGCAACTGCGCCATGCACCAGCGTATGCTTGCGGAAGCGATCAAACGGGCACGCAATATCGCGCTGCTTCCCTACACAACCGACTAAGATAAGGAGCGCGAGAGATGGCACACACAAAAATACTTTTACGCGAAGACGTCGATGATCTCGGCGCTCGTGGCGAGATAGTGAGAGTCAGGGCAGGGTATGCGCGCAACTATCTGCTGCCGCGCAAACTTGCCGTGGAGGCGACTGCCGGCAACGTCAAACAAATTGAGCGCGAACGCACCGTCCTCTTGAAGAAGGAAGCAGGTGAGCGCGCCACGGCTGACGCTCAGGCAGAGCAAATGCGCTCGCTGGTACTGAACTTCGAACGCAAGTCTGGCGAACAAGGCGCACTCTATGGTTCAGTAACCTCGATGGACATCGCCGAAGCGCTGAAGCAGCGCGGCTATGAGATTGACCGGCACCGCATCCATCTACGCGAGCCGCTCAAACGCACTGGGGATTTCACGGTACCGCTGCGCTTACATCGCGAAGTTACGGTCGACCTACAGGTGAAGGTCTCGCCAGAAGGGCAGGTCATCGTTGGACACCTGACTCCAGAACAGGAAGCGGAACTTACGCAGAAAACTGAACCCGCCACGGCCGAGGAGTTAGCAGAGTAAGGAAGCCAAAAAAAACGATCGCCGGTTTCAAATTTTGGCGCCCTGTTGGGCGCTGTAGTATAGTCCGAGGCGCTGCAAGTTCTTGTCACTTGCAGCGTCATTTTTATTTTGCGCATCGCGTCAACTTTTATTTTAGTCCTTATTAGAACCAGTTAATAATGGCCACTCCTGATCCCGCACGCGACCAATCACTAGAACGTGCCTTACCTAATAGCGCTGAAGCTGAGCGCGCCATCCTGGGAGGCGTGGTTCTCGATAACGGTCTGATTAGCCAGGCAATCGAATTGCTGCGGCCGGAAGACTTCTATGTCCCTTCGCATAGGCGCATCTTCATGGCGATGATCGCCCTCTTCGAGCGCGGCGTCGAGATCAATCCCATTTTCATTGGCGAAGAGCTGAAGAAGGAAAACGCGCTGGAATCGGTCGGAGGCATAAGTTTCATTACGAATCTTACCTACGGTCTGCCGCATTCGACCAACATCACGCACTACGCGAAAGTCGTCCGCGGCAAATCGATGTTGCGCCAGCTCATCAAGGCCTCGAACAAGATCACCCAAGAAGCGCTGGAGCAGGAAGATGAGCCCGAGATCATTCTCGACCATGCCGAGCAGGCGATTTTTCAGTTGGCTGATGCGCGTATTCGCCAGGGCTTCGTTCACGTTAAGCCGGTTGCCGAACAACTGCTGGAGAAAATCCAGGAGATGGAAGGCCGCGCCGCGGTTTTAACGGGACTCACTACAGGCTTTGCCGATCTCGACAAGATGACCTCGGGCCTGCAACGTCAAGATCTGGTAATTGTGGCCGCGCGACCTTCGATGGGTAAAACCAGTTTTGCCTTGATGCTCGCGGAAAATGCCGCGATTCACGCGGGCGCAGTGGTGGGCATCTT
>CAZVHN010000350.1:0-3526 GCA_964626895.1 uncultured Chloracidobacterium sp.
CCCAGGCCCTCCTGATCTCCCCGGTGCTATGAAGCGGTTTTTCCGGACGACAGCGCCTACGACGTTGGTCAACGCCAGGTTCTGACTTGCCGAACCCGTGAAGAGGTTGTTCTCAAACAAGATATTACGCGCGGCATTTCCCTTTTCGGGGGTGCCACCGGCCTGCAACGCTATAGTGCGAACGCTCTCAAACCAGTTGTATCTCGTGATGCAGTTTTGACAGTTGCCGAGAGAAACTGTCTGCAAGGCAGAATTGAACTCCTTCCTTGCCCCCCTAAAGTGACAACCCTCGACGCGCAGCCGCTCGTTCGTGTTCCCATGACTGGTAATTCCCGATCTGCTCTGCACAATCGTGAAAACCGACTGTCCGGTGAGCGGGCTAACTCCTACCCCGGGTGATGCTTGAGCCAAAGTGCTTTCCTCCAGAATTGAATCCCAGTTCTGGCAAACAAGCGCCGAGTTGTTATCGAGTACCACGGAAGGTCCTGGTACCTGAGAGCGGTAGACTCCCTGCCGACCAGCTTGAGGGTATGGCCCGGTGAAAGGATGATTTGCGTAGAGATCGTACCGCCGCCACTTAAGACTATCTCGCCTGCCGCTTTGCCCAATGTCTTGTCACAAGCGTTTACCCTGGCGCCGACGTCTGCTCCCGGTTGCCTTCTTGCATCGCACAAGCGCATTGACTGTGAGGCCGAGGTCGGCTGCGGCGTATTCGCATGGTCGACGGACAAGGGAGCGCTGGTTATCAGGTCGGATGAACTCTGTGGCGTCGATTTGGCGCCAGAGTAGAATCCAATTAGTCCAACTAAAATCACTATTAAGAGTTTCATAACGTGCACAACAATTTTCCCCAACAGAGCTTGCGGCTTAGTTAGATGCACATCACGGGGTCCTCATACCGCAATGTACAAAGAAGGCGCCGGGCGGCGCGAATCCGTCAGCGGGGAACAGAAGCCGACTGCGCCGATAAATCGTTCGGCTGCGTGGACATCTTCTATGCGCAAATCAGACTCGCGATGCCACATTCGATCCCATTAGGCTTCCACGGTTTTCGGTAACGATTGGATACGTGTCATCCGTCGGCATGCTATCAGATTGACAACAAAGCCGACCAACCTGACGGCAACCAGTCAAGATCTGACTGACCGTCAGCATCGCCGGAGATCTGGAAAACCCCAATTGAAATAAGGGTTTTGACGCGAGCCCGTTTGGCACATGTCATGCAGGACGGCGGTGGCCGGTCCTTGCCGGGAGCAATGCAGGCGAAGTAAGCAAAGCGCAGATCATTTTGAGGAGATAAGTCACATGAGGTTAACCGAGAGACTGAAGAAGCAGTTCGCATTCCTGCTGGCAGCGCTGCTGCTCTTGCAGGTTGTGCCGATGAGCGTAAGCGCCCAGAAGTCAGGCCTGCGCCAGAAGCTCATTGACCAGCAAGACGTAGCAGAAACGCGTCAAGACCTGGCTGATCAGCAAGAGGAGCAGTCACCGGCCAGCAACTCTTCCTGGCGGCCAAAGATTGCAGCCGACCTGGAGCAGAGTGTGGATGCGGTAACGTCCGGCCGCCGGCGCGACAAGATGAGTCGTGTCATTATCCAACTGAAGGATAAGAAGCCGGGCGGTGAAAAGATTAACGGCATCATGATAACTGACGCCAAGGACATTATTCTAAACGACGCGGCAGTCCGCGTTGAGTTACAGGCGAAGCTGGCGCGCCACAACGGTCAACTCAAGAACACCTTCAGCCACATGGGCATGATCACCGCCGAACTGCCGCTTTCCCGCATTCGCGAACTGGAGTATGACGACGACATCGCCTACATCAGCCCCGACCGCCCCATCGCTTCACATGGACACCTTGAAACAACGACTGCGGCGGCGCAAGCCGATGCCCGCAGCCAGATTTCAGGTCTCTCGTCCGTCAATGGCACCGGCGTCGGCATAGCCGTTCTCGATAGCGGCGTTGACAACGCCCACAACCTGATCAAGGCGTCAGAGGGACGCCCGAGCGTCGTTTACTCAAAAACCTACACGAGCGTCCCGGTCAATAAGGATTACTTTGGACATGGGACTCACGTTGCCTCCATGCTCTTCGGGAGCCCTGCATTCAAGTCAAACTATTATGGCGGTCTGGCCTATGAATCCAGCGTGATTAGCCTGGGAGTTCTTGATAACTATGGCATGGGCCTTTCCAGCAACGTTATCGCGGCGCTTGATTGGTGCATCGCGAACAAAGCGACCTACAACATCCGCGTCATCAACATGAGCCTGGGCGCGCCGGTCAAGGACAGCTACAAGACGGACCCGTTGTGCCTGGCGGCTCGCCGCGCCTACGATGCAGGAATCGTTGTCGTTGTGGCCGCAGGCAATCGCGGAAAAGACCAGTGGGGAAACAAGATCTATGGCGGCATTGATTCGCCCGGCATCGAGCCCTCGGTTATCACCGTGGGGGCAACTAACTCCCTGGGAACCGACACCAGGGCCGACGATGCCATCGCCACCTATAGCTCACGCGGCCCGACGCGTGGCTATACCACCGTGAACGGCGTCAAACGCTACGACAATCTGATCAAGCCCGACCTCGTTGCCCCCGGTAACAAGTTGATCGGCGCGATTTCTCAGAGCAGCGTAAGTCAGCAAACCAGCTTGATAACGCTGTTTCCGTCGCTGAAGACTGGCAGCTCAAACAAGGCTAACGACCAGGTCATGTATCTGAGCGGCACCTCGATGGCCGCTCCGGTGGTCGCGGGCACCGCGGCCATGATGCTGGAAGCTAATCCCAACCTGACACCGGGTTTGGTCAAAGCGATTCTGATGTACACCGCTCAGCCGCTCCAGAACTTCAACACGCTGGAGCAGGGCGCGGGCCGGGTCAACGCGGAAGGCGCCGTGCGGATCGCCGGCTGGGTCAAGTCCAATGCCTCCACACTGGCAAACGGCGCTTCAATGATCGATAGCGATGACTGGGTGGAGTCTGATCAGAAAAACTCCATTAGCGCAACTGGCGAGACAATAGTTTGGGGCCGGGGCGTAATCACGAATTTCTGCGTGCTCTACGGCAGCGAACTGATGACCAAGTGGCAAGGCATGTATGCGCTGAACAAGCTGCTGGCGGATGGAACCTCGATCACGAATGGCGTACTTGTCATGAATACCAGTCTGCTAACGTCCGGCGTCAACAAGACTGCTGGACCGCTAATCAACAATGGCGTCCTGCTTAGTGATGGCGTGTTGTTAGCTGACGGCGTACTCCTTGGTGATGGAGTACTGCTCGGCGACGGCGTGCTACTCGGTGATGGCGTGTTGATCTCCGATGGTGTGCTGCTCAGCGATTATGCGCAAGGAAACCAAACGGTTCTGGGCGATGGCACAGCAGCGATGCAGCCTGCACCGTAACGACAACTAATCAATCGTCGCTTGACCGAAGATAGCATGGCTGCGGACATGTCTCCTGAACCCAACTTCCACCCAAAGAGACATTAGACATGAATCAACTGAATTCAATTGCAGAGATCGCGCCGGTACCGAC
>CAZVHN010000351.1:0-20111 GCA_964626895.1 uncultured Chloracidobacterium sp.
CCTGGCCAGCGTTGAGTTGTATGACCCAGGCGCCGGAACATGGACTAGCGTCGGCAGCCTCGGCACAACGCGCGTTCTCCATACGGCAACGCTGTTACCGGGTGGCAAGATCTTAGCTTCGGGAGGTTACATGCGAGATGGTGGGCCTCCCAGCTCTTTAAGCAGCGCGGAATTGTACGATCCAGCCACGAGAAACTGGAGTCACGCGGGCACCCTCAATGGAGCTCGCAATAGTCATACGGCGACACTGCTATCGAGTGGACAGGTCTTGGTAGCTGGGGGCTACGATTGGAATCGTCGTGTAAATCTGACTAGCGCGGAGCTGTATGACTTGTCGACCGGGTCATGGACCATCGCGGCTGATCTCAACACCGCGCGCGATAACCACTCAGCAACTCTTTTGCCCAGCGGAAAAGTACTGGTCGCCGGCGGCCGCAACAACATTAGTGGCACTCTTGATAGCGCCGAGCTTTACGACCCGGGTACAGCTCCCGTGTCCAACCCGATAGACGACGCGCAGTTCTTCGTCCGTCAACATTATCGGGATTTCCTCAACCGCGAGCCGGACGCGGGCGGCCTCGCTTTCTGGACCAACGAGATTGCCTTGTGCGGCGGGGACCAGTCATGCATTGAAGCAAAACGCATCAATGTCTCAGCAGCTTTCTTTCTCTCGATCGAGTTTCAGCAAACGGGTTACCTCGTCTACCGGATTCATATGGCATCGTATGGCAATCTGCCCGGTCTGCCGGTCCCAATCAAGCTGAATGAGTTTTTGCCTGACACGCAGGGGATTAGCCAGGGTGTGATCGTGAATCAGACCGGTTGGGAACAAGTCCTGGAGAACAACAAGCAGGCCTTCACCGCGGACTTCGTCGCGCGCTCGCGATTTATTTCTGCCCTTCCAACCTCGATGACGCCTGCCGAGTTTGTGGACACGCTTTTTGCGAACGCCGGTGTCACACCTTTAGCGGGTGACCGTATGAACGCCATCAACGAGTTTGGCTCAGCGACAAACAGCACCGATGTGGCGGCTCGCTCACGTGCGTTGAGACTGGTGGCGGAAAGCTCGACACTCGCTCAGCAGGAATTCAATCGCGCGTTTGTGTTGATGCAATACTTCGGCTACCTGCGCCGCGACGCCGACGTGGCCGGTTATAACTTCTGGCTGAACAAGCTGAACAGCTTCAACGGCAACTACATCGGCGCTGAAATGGTCAAGGCCTTCATCGTCTCGACTGAATACAGACAGCGCTTCGGGCCGTGAACGTCGCCGCTGTACGGAGCGAAAAAAGCAATCCGAGCGGATAGCGGTACTAAGCTTTCGGATAGCCTGTCGCGTCAATTCAGATCCAACAAGACTTGCTGTCCTGCCGCCTCCAAAAATTCGATTGCGCATCCCTAAAAGACTTAGCGTGGGGGAGTCGTGGATTTGAAAGGGAAAGCCAGAACGCTGGCACGCTGATTCCCTAACCTTGGAGGTAGTAATCACCGGACGATTGAAAACCCTGCGCCAGTGTAGCGTTTTCTCAATTGAAACTCCTTCCCGCAGGTGAGGGCTTTGAAAGCAATTAACAGCAGGCGCGTCCTCGGTTGCAATGACTGGAGGAAAAAAACAATGCCGGGATTAGATCTCATAGATTCAAGATCTCATTTCATTCGGCAATCCGGTAAAACGATTGATATTCCGCATTTGAGCCGAAACCTTTACAGCATTTTGCAGCAAGAGGTTGATCTTGCGCGGTAGCCCGTCAAATTCACCAAAAGATTCCTGAGAAATGTCGAGGCGCTCTTTGGCACGCAGGCAATAAAAAGATGCCGTCCAAGCTGCTCCGGAGTTATCTCCGTCGTAAAATCCGAAAGTTTGGCCCGCTGGCCGCGGTCAAGCCCTAAAACGTGAAAGCGCCGATATGGCGGTCACGCTGTTTCAAAGCGCGCTTCAGAAATTGACGATTGACCAGCAAGAATTCCAAACAATCACATCCTGGCAGTCACCGATTGGCAGGAGCATGTAAATTACGACCCCGAAGCGTCTCAGTTCATGTTTGCTGCGGCGCCGGCTGGGGACCCACGAGCGCCCGCAGGAAGACGGGCCGTAACCATGCTCACCATCTCCGACGTCGATCAGTGGTTTACCTTCCAGGAAAACGAAGAACAGAATGAAGAAAAGGACCAGTCAGTATTGGAAGTATGGTGGCGACGCCTACACCAAGCTATGCCTGAGCTTGGCGGCGACATTGAAGTGATCGATACGGCCACCCCGCGAACCATTTATGATCTGACCCGCCGCAAGTTAGGCATGGTCGGCGGCCTTGCGAGGACATCTGAGGCACTTGACTCCAATATGATGAACTGTCAGACCTCCGTCCCCAACGTCTTCCGGGTCGGCGACACGGCTTCTCTCGGTGGCAGCATTGCGGCGGTAACGCACGCAGCCAGATTACTCGCCAATCGCCTAACCGAGTGATTCCTGATGCCGTTCGACATCCCCACCCGAGCGACCGACGAACGCACTCTGCCAACAAGATTCAATCGCAGTCTCCGAGAACGGAGTCTTTTTGTTTCGTATCTATTTCTCTCTACCCGCACGCTCGCATTCACCCTTGTGGTTTGTGGCGAAAGAGTAATAAGCAAGCAAGGCATCTTTTACCTGTCTTCTGTAAACCCGTCGATGGCTTCACTCAACTGGAAATTTCGCCAAGAGTGGGGCACTATCCAAAGCGACTCCATCTCGTTTAAGGATCGCGACGAATAGATTGCCCCGAACGTCTTCTATGTCAGAAGCCAAAAAAAAGTGTCTGGAGGGATTGTCTCATGGCCGGAGGATGAGCGACCGCGGGAGCGCCTCCTTGCACTGGGGGCACACGCGCTTACCGACGCTGAATTGATTGGCATTCTGCTTCGAGTTGGAATCCGTGGGAAGAGCGCCGTCGAATTGGGACGCGTGCTGATTGATCGTTTTGGTTCTGTTCAGGAAATGGCGAAAGCTCCAAAAGAAGCCTGGACAGGAATCAAAGGTTTAGGCGACGCAAAGTGCGCGCAGTTGCAAGCGGCGCTTGAACTGGGTCGTCGAGCTTCATTGCCTGGCAAACGGGAAGATACGCGCATCAAGAAAACATCGGAAGCTGCTGCTTACTTCAGAGCGCGGTTGCGTGGGTTAGCTGACGAGCACTTTCATGTCGCCTATCTCAATAGGCAGGGACGGTTGCTTGGCGACCATCTTGAGGCGGAAGGTACTGTCGACAATGTGCGACCGTCTATCCGGGCCATAATAGCGCGCGCTTTGCAGACTAATGCGTCGGCATTGATTGCGGCACACAATCACCCGTCGGGTGCGATGGAACCAAGCGAGTCGGACAGATTACTCACTCAAGATCTTCTTACGGCCTGTCGGCCAATGGGAATTAAGGTGCTGGATCATGTCATCGTCACAGAAGACGGGTATTACAGTTTCGCGGACAGCGGATTGCTAGATGAGCTCAACTTGGAAATCGGTGTCTAAGGTCGAGTCTCCGCCTCATTCCTCTAGATTCAAGGAGAGGTTGTCACAATTTGTGATCACCTTCTTTTGCCATCAATGAAAGCCGACAAGTCGCTAATTCCAACCGAGCGAATCCAGGCGCTGATTCTGATGGTTCGAGGTCATAAAGTATTGCTTGATCGCGATCTGGCAGTTCTCTACGGTGTTGAGACCAGAGTACTCAATCAAGCAGTGCGCCGGAATCGCGAGCGTTTCCCTTCTGATTTTATGTTTGAGTTGACTCGCGATGAGATTATGGGGATATCACAAATTGTGACATCCTCGAATGTGAAGTTTTCGAAGCGCGTCACGGTTTTCACGGAACAAGGTGTAGCGATGCTCTCAAGCATTTTGCGTAGCAAGCAAGCCATCGCGGTTAATATCGAAATCATGCGCGTGTTCGTACGCTTGCGGGAAATGCTCGCTTCAAACCGCGAACTCGCTGACAAGTTGAACGAGCTGGAGCGACACATGGCTACCCACGATAAACAGATTCAGGCGATCTTCGAAGCGATCCGGCAGCTTATCAGTCCCGCGAAAACATCGCGGCGGCAGATTGGGTTTCAAACAAAAGGGAAATAAGGGCGGAGCGACGAAGCAGAAGTGAGAGGGACCCGCATGACACCAGAGCAGCGAGAAGAAGTCATTCGTCTTTTGCAGAACGGAGATGAGGTTTCGCCGGAATGGGCCCGCATTCTTTTCCCCCCTGAGAAGCGCGAGTATGAACTGGTCTATTACGGCAAAGAACGCGAAGAGGACATCCTGGCAGACACGATGGCTGTCCCGTTACAGCCCGTTCGAACTTTCGGCAAAAATGGTAATGGCGATGATTGGCGTAACATGCTCATCTTTGGCGACAACCTCCAAGTGATGAAGTCGCTGTTGGAGATGAAGAAAGCGGGCAAGCTCTGCAATGCCGACGGCACGCCGGGTGTGAGGCTTGTATATATCGATCCACCCTTCGCAACGAAGCGCGAATTCACAGGAAAACAAGAAGAGCGAGCATACCAAGACAAGGTCGAGGGTGCTCTGTTTGTTGAGTTCCTGCGGCGACAGTCTGGTGCTGATTAACGAACTCCTCGCCCCCGATGGGTCGGTCTACCTGCATCTGGACCAAAAAAATCTCACTACATGAAGGTGATTGCGGACGAGATATTTGGAGTAAATAATTTCCGCAATGAAGTGATTTGGAGGAATACGAACTCACACAATAAGGCAACAACGTACGGCGTGATCCACCAGGACATCCTCGTCTACTCAAATTCCAAGGACGTAAAGTTTCACAAGCAGCGGCGTCCTCCATTTAAGGAATACATCGCACAGAACTTCAAGCCTGGTTCCGATGGCACTCTTGAATCCAAGACCGACTTGACTGCGGAAGGGTTACGTCGTGGCGAGTCCGGCAAGTTTTGGCATGGATATGATCCTAGCGCGCGCGGTCGCCATTGGGCGATACCGGCCTTCGTATACGAATTGCTGGATGAAGACATCGACCACTTGCCCTTCATGGAAAAGTTGGACTACCTCGTCAAGCACGGGTTTGTCTATTTTCCCAATAAGGAAGGAGGCCAACCTCGAATCCGGCGCCCAGTCGAAGGGGTAGCAGGCAACTTCATAATGGATATTTGGGCTTATCAACCCTACACCCACGGTATTTATGAAAAAACGGCAGAAGGAATTGATGAGGATGTGTCTTGGGCCGTTTCCAAGTTCGAGCGTACTGGTTACCCGACTCAGAAACCCGAAGGTCTTCTCGCCCGCATCGTCGAAGGTTCATCCGATGCTGGCGATGTTGTGCTAGACGCATTCGCTGGCGGTGGAACAACTTGCGCGGTGAGTGAAAAGCTCGGTCGGCGGTGGATTGGCATAGACTGCGGGAAGCTGGCGATCTACACGATGCAGAAGCGCATGCTTAATCTGCGCAAGGAGATTGGCAATAAGGGTCCTAAGCTTCTTCCGAAGCCGTTCACTCTTTGCAACGCGGGCCTTTATGACTTCTCGAAACTGAGGGAATTGCCGTGGGACTCGTGGAGGTTCTTTGCACTGCAACTTTTTCAATGCCGCGATGAAGAACATAGGATCGGCGGCGTGGGGTTGGACGGATATCTCAAAGGCGCCAGTGTGTTGGTTTTCAATCATCAGAAGAATCCGGGCGCGCGGTTCACAGAGGAAACACTGCATGAGTTGCACGAAGCGCTGGGCTCGCGGGTCGGCAGTAAGATGTTTATTATTGCGCCCGCTCTTACGTTTGACTTCCAGCAAGATTGGATTGACCTTGACGGTGTCCGCTATTACGCGCTGCGCATCCCGTACTCAATCATAAACGAGCTACATAACCGGGAGTTTACGGCGCTCAGACAACCGTCCGATGAAATGGCGGTTAACGACACGGTGGAAGCCGTCGGTTTTGATTTCGTCCGCACGCCCGAGCTGAAATATGAGTGCGGACGAAGGAAGCGCAAAGGCGACCTTTTCGAGTTGGGATTTATCCGCCTTAAGACCTTCAAGAGCGAGGCCGTGGTCCGCGAACCGCTGCGTACGAAAGCTAATCTGGAAACGCTCTCGATGGTGATGTTGGATTACGACTACAATGACGAGGTATTCGATCTCGACGAAGTGTTTTATGCCGAAGGGCTCGCCAAAGAGAATTGGGAAATCCTTTTTCCGTTGGAGTCTTTGGGTCAGCAACTCATGGCCGTTTTTATTGATATTTACGGAAACGAAGCGCGAGTAGCGATTGAAGCTCCGCGAATTCGGTACTCAGGCGCGACAAAAGAAGTCACGAAAGGCGGCGGCGGGGAAATGACCACTCGCGGGGATCGCCAAACCTTTCGCAACGAAGATCTCGTTCTGAAGGTCACGACGAACATCGACCCGACGGTTTGGGACGAGACGAAGTACGAGAGCTTTCTCGATGAATTGTGTAGTATGCGCGAATACCAAAAGGAAGCTATTCGCACAACGCTGCGTTACCTGCTAGGAGGCAAGTACGCGGACCTGCGGGAACTGGCACGTGAGAACTTCGACCAGAATGACGAGATTCAGCAGCGTTATGGTTCATGGACAGGAATGGAGCGGCACCTTCAGTTGCCCGACCAACTTTCGTGCTCTATCGATCTCGCGACCGCCACCGGCAAGAGTTGGGTGCTCTATGGTCTAGCGTTAATTTTACTTGCCGAAGGGGCGGTGGACCGTGTCTTAGTCCTTTGCCCATCAAACACCATTGAGTATGGACTAATGGAGAAGTTCAGGACTTTCGCTGGCGACGCAAACCTGCGGGCTCTTTTACCTCCGGATTCAGAACTTCTTACACCTAGAATCATCAACGCATCCGAAACAATCGTCGACGGCTCAATCTGTGTTGAGAATTATCATGCCATTCTCGAACATGTGAAATCCTCGATCCGCGATAGCCTGAAAGGTCAGGGTCATCGGGTCGCGGTCCTAAACGATGAAGCCCACCACGTGGCAAATGAGAAGGGGACGAACGCCAAGAAGTGGAAAGGGTTTTTGCTGGATCCTGAATACGGCTTTCGATTGGTCGTCGGCGTTTCTGGAACTTGCTATGTTGGCGACGAATACTTCGCCGATGTAGTTAGTCGGTACCCGTTGTTGCAGGCGATTGAAGAAAGATATGTCAAGGACGTTGAGTACGTCGATGAAATGCCGCCCGAGGCTGAGAATCCGGAAGAGAAATGGCAATTGATCTACAAACGTCATGAGGATTGGAAGCGCAGATTGAGAAGGCGCGGGATTCGTCCCCTTACGATTGTGGTGACTCGAGACATTAAGGGTTGCGAGCAGGCTGCCGAAGAACTAATTGATTTTCTTCAGGACTGGGAGAAGATTTCAGCGGAAGATGCTGCCAGAAAAGTTCTAACGGTGACTTCTTCTTCCAAACATCAACCAAACATCGCGCGTTTACGGACTGTTGACAGCCCGGCAAGCAAGGTTGAGTGGATTGTTTCCGTTTCAATGCTCAGCGAAGGTTGGGATGTTAAGAACGTCTTTCAGATCGTCCCACACGAAGAAAGAGCATTCAACAGCAAATTGCTCATCGCTCAAGTATTGGGACGCGGCTTGCGCAGACCCGAAGGCTGGACCGGTCAGGATCCCGTGGTGACGGTCTTTAATCATGATTCTTGGTCTGGTCGGATTAAGCATCTCGTCAACGAAGTTTTGGAAAAAGAGCGGCGGTTATCCTCCTGCATCATCAAAGACTCGCCTTACAATTTCGACTTACACACGTTGGACTACAACCGCGACGAAGACGTAAGCGAATACCAAAAGAAAGGTGACATGATCTTCGTGGTCGAAACGAAAGGGGATGAAGAAATCAGTGAGCCATCTCCTGAGAATCAGAAGAAGTACGAGTATGCCCATGACCATTTTCAACGCCTGAACAAGTGGCTGGAAAACGAAGGGCTGGCTACCCGTTATCAATTCAACTTTGTCTCGCCGAAGGATTACAACCAGTTCTTTCAAAGGCTAAGGGACAACACGCTTAACGATTTTCGCTCGGAACTGGATGTCGTGATGAGGAAGACAAACGGACAGTGAGAAAGAGTTTCCTTTTGTGATTAACGGTTGAGCAACTTGTTAAGATGGTTCCAGAACTTCTACTCGGCTATACAGCCCCCGGTCGGTGACCTCTTTAACCCGCTCTTTTCTTGCTCATTGCCGAAGCGCCTTCGCTGCTTCGAGAATCTATTCCGGACGAGCTCGGACCCCAGTAATGCAATTGCGAATTGCCGAGTGCCTATTTCCGATTGCCAACTCGGCCCCGCTCCTGTCTAAGCTGATAGCAACCGGAAGAAATCCCATCTAATATCGCAGCCTCCGAGAACGAAGCCGTTTTGTTTCGTAACTATTTGTCCCAGCCGTCACGCTCGACAACTGGTAGAGGCGTGTACAAGTTCATCACTCTCGACAAGTTGGGTTGCTTTTTGTCGTCTGAGTAATCTGCGGAATCTGCGGATTCAAAAACGTTTGGATAGATTGGACTACCGACAGGCGATTGTCTATTGTATAGGTGCACTAGACAATATCGGGAGTTCAAATGTATATCACGATTGACGAGCGGGACGGGCGGCCGATTTACCGGCAAGTTGTTGACGAAATCAAAGGGCTGATTGCTCGGCGGGAGCTTGAGGAAGGGTCCTCGCTGCCCCCGGTACGCCAGGTAGCGGCGGATCTGGGTGTTAATCTGAATACAATCGCCTTTGCTTACAGGCAGCTTCAGAAGGAAGGTCTCATCAAGGTCAGGCACGGCTCGGGCGCTATCGTGACTTCCAGGGTGGTCAGCGGGAGGACTGAAGAGCAGCTACGCGTCCAATTGCGCACTGCGCTGACGCAGCTCGCCCTGGCCGGATTAAAGCACTCAGAGATAAAGACGATGGTAAATGAGGAACTCAGTATCCTACCGAGCCCTCAAGGCTAGTTCGAATGCCTATTTCGGGGGAAGTGGCCGAATATCTGTGCGGTTACCACCGCCCTCGGGTTGTCGTTGCCGTTGTTCGCGAGTTCCCGAACCCGACTCGGGCGGTGGCGAGGGGAACCTGGACGGTGGCGGAGTGAATACAGGAGGATTGCCGCCATTCGATGGAGGAGGTGTTGACCCTCCGGTTGACCCTCCGGTTGACCCTCCATACACGGGTCCCGTCCATCCACCAGAGTTCGAACGGCGACCGCCGAAACCGAACCCGTAGAAGGCATTGGAATAAGAACCACCGTATGGTGAACCCCAAGATCCCCAACCAAAGTAATAGGGCAGGAACGTGTAGCATTGAAACCTCGGATTGAAAACCCAAACCCCAGAACCGCCTGAAAAACCACTAGACCAACGATCGCTAAAGCTGGCAAGCGCCATATTCAGATCGCGGTGTGATATACGACGATTCGCCTTTGCCACTGTTTCCGCACGCTCTTTGCTCCAGGCTTCCATGGCATCTTTCTCTTTATCAGCCTTTTCCAGCTTTGCCATTGAGAACGTATGCCCGCTGAAAATCAGCTTTCTGCCGCCCTTGACCTTTATTTGCGAATCAGACAGCAACACTCGGCCCTTCCTAACGATTAGTTCGGTGGCGTCGCCGGGAACAACGTTGACGCGGTAAAGGCCTCGTCGGACAATGGCCATTTTTGTATGGGGCGTCGTGATATTGATCATCAATTCGGTGTTCTCGGTGCCGGTGGCCTCCACGATAGCCGTCCCTCTGATCAAGCGCACTTCCAGATTCTCTAAAGAGTTATTGGTCAGCTCGAACTCTGAATTCTCGCCCAAGCGCAGGTACGCGCCAGGATTCAGCAGCATCTCGACTCTGCCATCTATCCCGGTCTTAACCACATCTCCGGCTTCAAGATTGTCCTTGATGGTAAGCTGTTCCCATTCAGTGCTACCGTGCGGTTGAATCCCAGTTCGTCCACTTACGGCATTGATGCCACCAGCCTTCGCGGAAATGACAAACCGCTCCCTATTCTGCGCCTCAGCCGTGACGAAACCCGCGCACACCAACAGCGTTGCAACTACGAGGTGTAACGAAGTGGAGGCTTTTCTCATGGAAGGTTCTCCTTTTACCGCAGCTAGACGTGTATCGTGGGGAGTGACCGCGTCCGCATTATAGTCCTCTGAGCGTCATTTACAAGCTCTCTCTCGGTTACGGTAGTGGTGCAGCTTGAAGAAGTGGCACGGGCGTCCCGCCCCTGAAGACACGCGCAAGATGCGCGTGCCACACCAAACTGAACCAGTACCCTCGGTTAGGGTTCTGCCTTGGCAAAATACCCGCGTTTCGTGGTTGCGGTAAGGTCCTGCCGGCCGATCAGTTGGACACCAACTGAGCGCCATTTCCCATCGCGCAGCGTATTGCTGGGCTTGTAGCCAACGCTATAAACCATCGACAGATCTCTTATGACCTGATCATAAACTAGATCGAGATCTTTCAGCTTGTTTGCACGATACATCTTCGTCCCCGAGGTTACGGCTAGCTGTGCAAGCTGACTGCGAGCCAGAGTATAGGCCTCTCTGGGCACTCGACTCCGTTTTACTGCTTCGGCTTCCGTGTCCAGATAGATCGGGAAAACGATCGTATCTGAGCGGCCTACCCTGCCCAGCAGTTCGGCGAAGGTCGAGCGCGACCCTTCGCCATAAACATCCGGCAACGCATTATCGACGCCGTCGGTCATTACCACGATCGCGCTTCGGCGCGGGGATTTCTGAGAGGAAATGGCCGTTGTCATGGCGTACAGCAACGAATCCCAAAAGTTCGTGCCACCCAGCGGTTTCTGAATGTCCTCGATTGCATCTTTGAGGAGTCCTCGATCCCAGGTTAAGGGAGAAACGATTTCAGGAATGTCGGTGAATGTGACGATCGCAACGCGGTCCATGGGACGCGTAGATTCGACAAATCGCCTGGCTGAGCTGCGCATCAACTTAATCTTGTCTGAACTTGAACCTGACAGATCCAGCAGTAAGACCAGATCAAAGGGCGCATCTTCGCCGGCAAAAAACACGATCTCCTGCGGCTTTCCGTCCTCGAGCACCAGGAAATCCTTCTGCTGCAAAGCGGAAACGGGATTGTCGGGGTTCAGTCTAACCACGCTGACTCTAAGGTCGACAAGATCCGAATCGACCCGGATCGTTTCTGTGGGTTCCCCAGTTTGACCAATGCAGGTCTTGGGGTATGAGCCAAGAATGGCGAGCAGCATGCTTGCAAGCAGCACGCTCAGTCGTTTCGCGCCGGTGAGACGACTTTCAGTTTGCATAGTAGCCATGCTTTCCGCGCGCGACCGCGGACGGTAGGTTTAGGGTTACTCGGACTGCGCGCCACTTGCCGTCTCGAGTCTTGTTGGTGGGCCGATATGCCAGACTGTAAACCGTACCCAGGTCGGCCACAACGCGCTCGTAAGCCCCTGCGAGATCCTGGAGGCGTTCCACCTGGTAGAACACTCCGCCGCCCGCTTCGGCCATTTCCTTCATCCGCTCATAACCCATGTCGAACGCTTCAGGCTGCGTATCAAGAGGATTCAGCGCTTCATATTCTGTATTAAGCCACAAGGTATATAGCACGCCGTCAAACTCCCGAACCCGACTTAGCATCTCGCCGTAAGGAAGCTTTGAACCATCGCCCTGCACTCCCGGGATACTCCCGTCAAGTCCATCACTCATCATGACAATTGCAGTTCGGCGCGTGTTCTTCCCAGCACCCCACGCGGGCTGCCCGCGTGGGGACCCCGCCGTGCTTCTAAAGAGATGGATAAGTGAAAAGTCGAGGGCATCGTAGGCCTTTGTATCTCCTGTGGCTGTGTCAATGGTGTTTATCCTTTGACGCAGGACTTCCCGGTCTAACGTGACCGGTGAAATAACCGTCGGGTGACCGGCAAACGAAATGATTCCGATGCGATCAGACGGTCGCGCTGCTTCCACGAAACGCAGCGCCGCCGCGCGAATCAATTTCACAACATCGCGGGTCGAACCCGAAACATCAATTAGTAGAATCAGGTCAAAAGGAGCAGACGCCGACTCAAACTGGAGTAAGCGCTGTTCGATTCCGTCCTCAAATAGCAGGAAGTCCGACTGCGTCAGGCCCAGGACTCCGCGGTTGGTATTTCTATCTATGACACTGAGGTTTAGAGTGGCAAGTTGCGAGTCAACGCGAATGACGTCCCCCTCGCTTATTTCTTCAGAGTCCGTCGGGTTCGCAGGTGTTCCAGCCCCTTTCGAAATGTTTTCAGAACCCAACAACCTGGGTGGTCCGGAGACCTCGGACGTACCATCATTCACCGTGTTGTTCAAAGCGAGTGTGATCTCTCCCTTCTCTGTGGCGATCCTGAGAACATAGTCGCCATTACCTGAGCGCGTCTGTAAAACTTGACCGCCACCACTTAAGGGTGCCCCTAGCTCTGACCTGACAGATCCATTCGTTGTCCTGGCGCTGATGTCCGCGTTGAGAGGATGTGAAAGCTCTACGCGTATGTCGCCCGAAACCGACTTTAGAGAAGCCGACGCCGGTACCCCTCGCATCGAGATTGAACCACCTCCGGTGACAATCTCGGTGTGGGAACCCTGAGGAAGTTTTACAGTGAGCGTAATGTTCGCCTGAGGGTCAACCGGCGTGCGAATGACAGAGACTACGAGCAGCTTCGATCTGTTCTCTATGACGATGGGTGACCGTGTAAATCGGGCCTCCGTCCCTTCAATGGAGGCCGATACCAAAACGTACTTTTCCTTCCAGACTTCCGCAGCTACATGCCCAAACTGATTCTCAATCCGAACTCGGGCAGCGGCGGGCACGTCAATGCGCACACCATCGTCTAGCACCCCACGCGGGCTGCCCGAGTGGGGACCCCGCACTGCGGATCGACTCGATCTGACTCCCAAAAACGGCAGGCACAAAACGAGGCCCAGCAAGAAAACTCTGAATAGCAGGGCTTGATGAGCTAAAAACATAGACCCAGGCTTTACGGAACGAAAGAGGCAACTCGGGGAGATTGCGAGAATAATACTTTCGGCTTGCCTGTCAGGCAACAAGCGAGGAGCCGGCTCATCTTTCCAGCATGTCGAGCATCGAACCCTCTTTCTCTTTTGCTGAGGTGGACGCCTCCGGTTGACGAGCAGGTTCTCCACCCACGTCGGCCAGTCGCAAGAGCAGGTTGTTTGCGTTTGTGGCGTAGGGCATCGCCCCCTCTTTCGTCAAGACTCCGCTCCGAACCATCTGTTCTATCACGCTATCAAACGTCTGCATGCCTTCCTGATCGCCCTGCTCCATTGCGTCGATCAGGGACTTCCCTTCCGACTCGCCTTTTTCGATGTACTCTCTGGTGCGCATTGTCGACTTCAGAATTTCGATCGCAGCTACGCGACCGGAGCCATCGGCCCCTGGAATCAGACGCTGCGAAATAATGAAGCGAAACGACTGCGCGATGCGCGTCCGTATAACTCGCTCCTCATTCTTAGGAAACACTCCGATAATTCGGTCAATGGTCTTGGACGCGTCGATTGTATGCAAGGTAGAGAGTACGAGGTGTCCCGTCTCGGCTGCTTCGAGGGCCACTTCGATGGTTTCGCGGTCGCGCATCTCTCCGACCAGAATAACTTTAGGCGCCTGACGCAAAGCAGCTCGCAAAGCGATGGCGAAGTTAGGCGTGTCGGAGTGCAGTTCTCGCTGGTGAATGGTGGAGTTCTTGTGGGGATGCAGAAACTCAATCGGGTCCTCAATGGTGACGATGTGGTAATACTTCAGCTGGTTTATCAAGTCGATAACCGCCGCCAGCGTAGAACTCTTGCCGCTGCCCGTGGGACCGGTAACCAGCACTATTCCGTTTTTGAGCTCAGCAATGTCCTTCAATTGTTCCGGGAGGTTGAAGTCGCTGAAATTAGGAGGGCGCGCCGGGATGACACGCATCACGATAGCGTGAGTGCCCCGCTGCTTGAATATGTTCACGCGAAAACGCCCTTCGCCCGGAGCGCTAAACGAGAGGTCAGCCGAACCGCTCTTTTCCAAACTCTCGATGGCCGCTTGTTGATTGGCAATCATTAGCTTGGCAATGCCGGCGGTGTGCGCCGGAGTAAGTTTTTCCAATCCGGGAACTCGCACCGGCTGAAGTTTCCCGGCCAATTCAATTTGAGGTGGGCGTCCTGGCGAGAAGATCAGATCGCTTACTTTGTCTGAAACGCGTAGCATTAGGCGCAGCACGTCGATGAAGTTGGGTGGCGGCGGACCACTCGGCGGAGGGATTGGAGTGTTTGATAGAGTGCTCATTTTCTAAGGAACTTTTCCATTATTCGCGACTTCAAAAGTTATAAGCGTCCGTGACCGAAAAGAAACGTCTGGCGCGAACAAACGCGAAGGTGGTCGCGTACATCAAAGTGGTCGTTGGGGGGACTGGCGCTTCGCGGATGGCCATCCCAAAAACAAAGAAAAGGGAGGCGCTGAAACATGGCAACTTACAGAGATCCTGTTCGATGCTTCGCACCACTTGAAGTGATCGAGCGCCTGCTGGAAATTCGTGCTGAAGCGGGTTACGCTCCCGCCATTTATCTCCTTTCACCCGATGATTTGGCGGACTATCTCGATGCTTTCGGCTTTGATGTATATGCTCTTTCTGAGGCCGAATCTGAATTTCATTTTGGGGATTACCGAGCACCCCTGGCACCAGGTGGGGATCATGCCCACTGCTCGCTGAAAACGCACTAGATTTACAAAGAGCTGTTCGAATCGTTGGCGGGAGACAAGATGCGCGTTCTTGTCTCCCGTTTTCGATTTTAGGTTAACGCCTTGACTACGAAGAAAGTAATGTCGTCGGTCGCGCCCCGGCCGTTCGTCCAGTCGAGTACGTCCTTCTGAACGGCCATTATCAAATCTTTCGCGCGCAAGCGCCTGGCTGCCCTGACCGAGTCAGCAAGTCGCTCACGCCCAAATTCCTCGCCGCTCGGACTCATTGCTTCAGTCACTCCATCGGTGTACAGCACGAGCAATTCATCCTGCTCAATCGTCAAGTAGTACTCGTGATAACGGGTGTCCCTGAAGATTCCGAGAGGCACTCCGCCCCGCTCCATGAACTGTGCATTACCTTTCGCGTCGAGCAACAGCGGCGGGTTATGGCCCGCATTCGTGTAGGCCAGCGTGCGAGTCGAAGCGTCGAGAATTCCATAGAATGCCGTCACGTACTGGTTGCGCTCAATCGACTCCCACAGCAGATAGTTCACCTTGGCCATGGAGATATGAGGAGCGTAGCCGATATGTGTGGCTGCACGCAGGCTTGCGCGCAGGAAGGCCATTAACAGGGCTGCCGGCACCCCTTTTCCTGAGACGTCAGCCACAACCAGAGAAATCTGGTCGTCATAGATTGGCACCCAGTCGTAATAGTCGCCGGAAACTTCCTCGGTAGGGAAGTTGTAGGCGCTGATGTCAAACCCTTCCAACTGCGGATCATTGGGGGGCAACAACTGCAACTGGACTTGCCTGGCAACTTCAAGCTGCCCTTCGAGTCGCTTCTTTTCAATCATCTGCTCGTGCAGCATCACCTTTTCGATGATGATCGCGACCTGTGATGCCAGCATCATGAGCACTTGAAGATCGTCTTCTGAATAGGCATGTAGTTCATCGCTCTCAAGGTCGAAAACACCGATCACTTCATCATTTGAGATGATCGGGGCTACCATTTCCGAGCGAGTTTCCTCTCGGGCGTTGATATAGAGAGGATCGTTGCGAACGTCGGGAGAGATGATGGGCTCAGTCGTCAGCGCCACGTGGCCGATAATCCCTTCACCAAGTTTCAAGTGGAGTCCCGATAGTTCGTCTGTGTCATATCCCCTGACTGCTTCGGCCTCGAATACGCATGGCTCCTCACCGCGGGCCACGGCCGCCTGATCCGCGCACTTCAGGACAAAAATACCTGCCGCATCGTAGGGGATCAAAGAATCGAGCGTCCCCATAACAAGATTGAGAACTTCTTGCAGATCGAGCGAGCGGCTGATCTTTTTGGTGATGTCGAGCAGCATGCGCAGTTTATCGGTCGTGGTCAGACCTTGTGCAGGCCCCTCTTTTAACTGTTCATGCATACTCGAATAGGTTTTTCGGTTGGTAAAAGGACTCTAAACTTCAAGAAGTGATTATAAGGGGTTGAGGCCCCGGCATGAAGCCGGGAACCTTGCTACTTTACGCACGCGGCACGCTTTGTTCAAGTTGTGCCGATTTGTAGGTCCGCCAGAGACGAGTGACTTTCAGCCGATATTCAATCAGATCACGGCTGACTCGGAAATGCCGGGCTACGTCCGCTGCTGATTTGCCTTCCAGGACCGCTCGTCGCAGGGCTGCAAAGGGTACCAGAGCAGCTGCGCCAATCGCATAAGCAGCTTCTTCGTCCGGCTTCCGGTAGTCGCGGGCCAGGGTCTGGCCGCGCTCCTCATCAGCAATTACGGCCAGCCGGTTAGGTTTGTGTCCTAGAAAGACGTGGCAAATCTCCTCCATCAAGGTTGCGTTAGTTCGGGCAGGGCCATGATTCGGGTTGAGTACTACGATTCTTCGACCATCAGCCAGAGGTCTCGAGCAGGCTCCGCCAGACCATTCCTCCGATGCCGAGCCAAGCAGGAGTTCCCGGCTCTGACTGCTGAGACCGTTGATCCGCTCAATATCAACAACGAAGAGATTGGCAAAGCGGGCGAGGTCGAAGGGATTTAGAGGGGCATCGCGACGAAGACGAGCAAAATCACGCAGGCCCATGGCTTTCAGCTCAAACTGTTGCCACTTTTCGCCTGGAGGTAAATCGGAGTGGACCACGCGAGCAGTATAGCCTGATTCTTATGTTATTACTGAGACGCTGAATTCAGCGGCGCTTGCGTGCAGTTCTTTCCGGCTCCGTTCGGCTGAACTGGGTGTAGGCTACGCGAAAGAGCTCAGATAGTGCGGCAGCAGTTTCCGAAGTAAGGTTGCGATCCGCTCTAAGATGGGCTTCGACGATTTCTGGCGTTGATTCGCGTGGAAAGTAAACTACTGCTCTGGCCTCTTCGCCTTCAGACCGGTTGCCGAGAATTCGCTCCATGGGCACGTCCAGCCAGGTGGTAAGGCTTGCTATGTTGTCAGCGTCAGGTTTGCCTGTGCCGTTCTCAATCCGAGATAGGGTAGAAGCCGAGACGCCCGTGGCGTTAGCGACGTCTCGCAAACTTGCGCTTAACTGCTCGCGCTTGCGACGGACAGCCCGACCGAGCTCTTCCGTGTTCACAAGCGTCCTATTCGTAGGTCGTTTCATGGGTCTGAAACATAACACAGGTTAGTTTTAGACACAAGACTTCGTGCTATGGCTGAAACGCATTTTTTAACGCCCTTTTAGAAGTGAACCAAGACGGTTCAGCTTTTTTGCAACTGAAGTTGAATTCTTCGATTGTGGGTTTATGGCTGGGCGCGCTGGCGCATCGCCGACATAGCCAAATCACGGGCCCGCGGCAAGACGTCTATGGCTCGGGCGACTTGCAGGTCGTCGGTGGTAACGAAGACGCGATCAGCTACAACTCGCCCATAGGCGGCAGTCACGATGTTGAATCGCAGCTGCAACTCGATGAAGGAGCGATTTGAGTCCAACAGAGATGCCGATGCCCTCAGTGACGGATCGTTGACCACGAACTCTTTAAAAACATTGAAGAGCGGGTCGGTAATCGGAAAATCCGAGGGCTGGAGGTCGTGAGTGAAATCGATTGCCTGCTGAACTTTGTAAGCCTCGAAATCACGGATCCGGCCGTTAACTAATTCCCTGGTAAAAGCAAAGACTGGATTCACCAGACGACGTTGCACCGGGGTGATTGTTCTTGCACTTACACTTTCGTCAGGCGAAATACCGCCTCCACCGTAGACCGCGCGACCAGTGTCCGTCTTCTTCTCCGGACCAGCCGGCTTCTCAGGCGCGTCCTGACGATCCAGGCGAATTGAACCGCCGTGCGTGTAATAATCGTAGAACCCACCGTTGGAGTAATCCCGCTGAATCAATCGACCCGAAGGAGTGAAGTACTTAGCAGAAGTAAGTGTTAAACCCGCGCCATACTCCAGCGGAATAATGCTTTGAACCAAGCCTTTACCAAAGCTGGTTTTTCCCACTATCAGTGCTCGATCGTGGTCTTGCATTGCGCCGGCCACGATCTCCGAAGCCGATGCTGTATGCTCATTAATCAGGATGACTAACGGTGTCAGATCCGGTGAGTTATTTCTGGATTTGTAGGTGTTGTCTCGGAGACCGTTTCGTCCCTTTTGCGTGAGTATCAATTGACCGCTGGGCAAAAACACTTCCGCGACGTGGATTGCCTGATCCAGAAACCCGCCCGGGTTGTTTCGCAGATCGAGCACCAGCGAGTTCATACCTCTCGACCGAAGGCCTTCAATAGCTTCCTGAAGCTCATCGGTTGTCGTGTAATTAAATCCCCGAGTCATATCAACGTATCCGACACCAGGTTTGATCAGGTAAGCATCGGGAATGGATGGTTGAGGTACCGCATCCCGTGTAATCTCGACCGTTTGCACGCGCTTATCGGCAGCACGCTCGACAGTAATCTTCACCACCGAACCGCGAGGACCACGAATCTTGTCGCGCACGTCGATGGAAGGCTTGCCCGCCATTTTGACGCCATCAACCTCGAGAATTCGATCGCCAAATCGCAGACCGGCCCGGTTTGCCGGCGCCCTGTCGAAAGTGGCGGCGATAAAGGTGTCGGTATCGTTGCCGATCGTATAGTTTTGAATCGATGCGCCGATCCCAAAATATTCAGAGCGCTGATCGGTTTTTAGCTCATCAAACTCTTCCCTATCGTAATAATTCGAGTGCGGATCCAGCGAGCGCAGCATCCCGATAATTGACGACTTAAAAACCGAGTTGTAATCGAGCTTCTTGCCCTCGATGTGGTTTTCCCGGATAAGCTCCAGCGCTTCGTCGAAATCTCTTTCGATCAGCGGAATGGCACTAGCGTCTACCCGCGGGCCACGTCTGCCGGGCGCCGGGGTCCCCGCAGGCGGCTTTCCAGCTGCGCGACCCACCGGAGGCTGGGTCTGCTGCTTCTGTTGCGAAAAAACAAAACCCGGAATTGTGAGCGTGAACAGAAAGAGGGAAATTGTGGCCCGTGAGAAGATCGTTTTCAACACCAGTACCTCTGAATCAATGCTAGCTAGTGAAACCTATCAAACTGATTCCACCAGTCGGACTGTAATACTAAAGGATGCCGTCTAAGTGGGCAAGGTTGCGCGCGCCGCCGGTGGTCTTCCGGGACCAGGCTTCCGCCCTCGTCAGGAATAGAAAAGTGCTAAACCGGGTGAATGTCCATTCCCACGAATTTGGAAAGTTTATCGGCCCTTGTATGAGCGTACCTTGACGGGCCTTCGGATGCGTCCGTAGAATGAACTTACCAACGTTAGTCAACGTATGTATCACATCAAGTTGATCTGCTGGATCATTTTTAAGGAGCTTCAGATATGAGCAGCCCATCCCAGAGAGAAGAGCACCGCGAGTCCGAAACGGTTGATGATTTAATGATTCGCGCAGACGAGCCGCATGGTGATTCCGAGGACCAGGTGCGAACTGCCTCATCCGTGCGCGACATTGCCTCCCGTATCCCCGAATCGCTGAGTGCAATCGGCCGCGACATCAGCCGAACGATTGAGCGAGCTATGTCCGCAAAGGACGATTACGTAGTTGCCGTTAAGATCTCCCCCGAAGCTCAAGACAAACTCGAACAGTTAGTTCAGGCGGGCGTTTTTCGCAACCGCGCTGAAGCTGCTGGTTTCCTGATCGATGAAGGCATCCGGACCCAGGCTGCACTATTTGGCCGCGTGGAACAGAAGCTTGCTGAGATTGAACGCCTGCGTGCAGAATTGCGCAGCATGATTAACGAAAAGCCGACCTAATCCGGACCTTTACGGCGCTCCCCTTAAGTTCAACACAGAACTGTTTTCCCACCCAGGGGGAGAGCACGCCCAAATAAAAATTAGGCGAATCGAGACAAAACGTGGCAGAAACTTTTCAGCTCCCACCAACAACGATCCAACAATTCACGCTACCAAATGGTCTTCGCGTCATACTGAGCAAGGATCAGTCTGTTCCTGTAGTCTCCGTCGCCATTTAT
>CAZVHN010000352.1:0-1788 GCA_964626895.1 uncultured Chloracidobacterium sp.
GGTGGCACTGGATCCCGTTCCTGCCGGTGTTGCTCCCTCCGCATCACCCACACCTGCTGCTGTCCTCTCAGTGGAGGATACTGACATCAGAGCCACCATTGGAACTGTTGATGGTCGTCGCAGCGGTTCATTCACCGAAGAGGACGTGGTGACGCTTCCAATTGGCGGCACGACGATAACTCGGACCTTCGATGAGCTCGCGTTACTACTACCCGGCGTCGCGCCGCCTCCGCAAACGCTAGGCAGTGTTGCCGGTCCCGGAGTCGGCGCCGGAGTGGGTTCGGCGGGACAATTCGCGGTGAATGGACTTCGTTCGCGGGGAAACAATTTTACCGTTGATGGCTCGGACAACAACGATGAAGATATTGGAGTAAGAAGGCAGGGATTTGTAGCGTTGGTGCCGCAGCCGCTCGAGTCGATTCAGGAGTACCAGGTGATCACGCTGTTGGCGCCTGCGCAGTTCGGCCGCAACATCGGCGCCCAGGTGAATGCCGTTTCGAAGTCCGGAGGCAACACCACGCACGGCGCCGTCTATGGGCTCTTTAATTCAAGCCAACTCAACGCACGAAATTTCTTTGACACCGCCAACGGCAATGCAACTTCACCGCTTCGGACAGCGAACAACCAAGCGGTGCTGCGCGACGGAAGTCCGATTCTCATTCACAATGAGAGCGGAGGGAAAGACTCTTTTACGGCGGGTCAGGGAGGGCTTGTGCTTGGCGGCCCAGTGGCGCGTGATCGCACGTTTTACTTTGTCTCCTTCGAGGGTGAGCTCATCAACGCCACGAAGGAAGAAAGCTTTGCCGTTCCCACCGTCGAGCAGCGAGGCGCATTCGGCTCGGGCGCATCGGCAATCTTTCGTGATCCATTTGGCCGGCGTGACGCTGGTGGCAACCTCATCGATCAGGCGTTTGCTTTCCCGACCACGATCCAGGGCGACGGAATATTCAGTTTATATCCCTTCCCGAACAATCCTGCGGGGGTTTATGGATCCAACACTTTTACGCAGGTGCTGCCTGCCAGCGGACGCGGAAAAGTTTTCTCCGGCAAGGTCGATGACAACTTCAAACTGCGCGAAAGACCGCAATCGGTTACGGGTCGGTACAATTTTACCGACGACTGGCGGGACATCCCGGCGGTAGGCGGGGCGCTATTCTCGACCATTCAATCGCGCGTGCGCACTCAGAATTTTTCGTTTTTTTGGAATGGCGAACTTAACGCTCCGGCCTCCAGCACACGGATCTTTAATCAGGTGCGTCTTTCTTATGGACGCACCCGCCTTAATTTTCAGGATCGGCGTGATTCGACCTTCCTTAGACCCAGCTCCAGTCTCCCCAACGTTCCATTTCTATTAAACGCTCCCCTGATATTGAACAACACTCTGCCCCGCGCTGTTTCCAACATCCAATTTGAAGCCAACACTGGCCCAGTGCCTTACACGACGGACCCTAATGGGCCAACTACCGAGGCGGCGCTAGGACCTGTGGGCCAGGTTAATATTGCGGGCTTTAGCTCGGTGGGGGTTGATGTCTTCAACTTTCCCCAACAGCGCGTCAACAATACCTATCAAGTCGCCGACACTCTCACGCTCAGCGCAGGCAGCCATCGTTACGCGTTTGGCGTGGACACGCGTCGCACCGAGCTGAACAGTCAATTGCCACGCAATGCCCGGCCATTGATTACCTTCAACGGCGCTCCCGAAATCGCCCTGACGCCGGCGGGGACGTTCGCTTATTCCAATCGGTTCATCAGACCGGAGACGTTTGCCTCGGCCGGGGCGGCGAGCGG
>CAZVHN010000353.1:0-2044 GCA_964626895.1 uncultured Chloracidobacterium sp.
CTTGACCGACGCCAGCGTTCTGATTAGTCGCGCAGACGCAGCGCTGCTGGTGGTCCGTGCCGGCAAGACACGCTATTCGCACATCGACAAGTTGCTGGAGCAACTACCGAAAGAAAGAGTCCTGGGTGTGATACTCAATCGCACGGATGATCAACCTGATGCCAGCTCCTACTACTACCGGCAAAGATACTATCGACGCGATCGTGAGCTGCCTGCGGAGATTGCCGGGCACCACAAGCGAGAAAGTGAAGAGGAGGTTGCAACAGTCAGTTGAGAGCGTCCCGACTCAATGCCAGAACTGTTCTGCTGATTCTCGCGGAAGCCGCGGTTGTTTTCGGCGCGTTTATGGGCGCTGTGTATTTGAGGTTTGGGAGCGACGGTGCACCGTACGAACTAATAGAGCGACAGGGATTCTTAAAGGCCGGGCTCGCAAGCGCTTTCTGCCTGACCGCTTTCTACCTTTTCGATCTTTACGACTTTGTAGTCATGCACGATCGCCGGGAATTGGTGCTGCGGTTGGTGCAGGCGCTCGGCCTGGCGTGGATGGCGCTCGCCTTAGTGTTCTATGCCTTCCCACAAGTGATGATTGGTCGGGGAGTTGCCCTATTGGTTTTGCCGCTGGCGTTAACACTGATGGTCAGTTGGCGCGTGTCTATCCATTGGATCCTGGGGCATCCGGATTTTGGCGAGCGGATTCTAATCGTTGGCTCGGGCAATCTTGCGGTTGAGGTCGCTCGTGAGGTTCTTAGCAGACCTGATGCGGGTTACCGCATCGTGGGGTTTGTGGGTACTGATTCAGAGCTGCTGGGCAGGAGCCTGATCAATCCTCGAGTAATTGCCGTAACATCCGAGCTCGCAGAGGTAGTGAGACGCGAAAACATTGACCGCATCGTAGTGGCCATGGGCGAGAGACGTGGTCAATTACCAACGGACGAATTGCTAAGGTTGAGTCTGGCCGGGATAGTGTCCATTGAGGAAGGAGCCTCCTTTTCCGAACGAGTAACCGGCCGCGTGTCTCTGAGCATGCTTCGTCCGTCGTGGCTGATCTTTTCGGGCCGCGGGAGACAGGCTCGGATCTCCGGAATCACGCGTAGCGTGGTGCACCGTTTGGTGGCCCTGATGGGCGCAGTTCTTTCACTGCCGATTGTGCTGCTGACAGCGGTTCTGATCAAGCTCGATTCACGTGGTCCCGTCTTCTACCAGCAGGAGCGGGTTGGCAAAAACGGCCGCCCGTTTACTCTCCTGAAGTTTCGTTCCATGCGCGTGGACGCGGAGGAAGCGGGCCCTGTGTGGGCTAGCAAAGACGATGATCGGGCTACGCGCCTGGGCCGAATCATTCGAAAGATCCGCGTCGATGAGATCCCACAATTTTGGAACATACTGCGTGGCGAAATGAACTTCGTTGGACCTCGTCCGGAACGGCCGCATTTTGTGGCCCAGCTGGCTCAGGAAATTCCCTATTACGAACAGCGTCATTTGATACCGCCCGGCCTGACAGGTTGGGCCCAGATCAAATACGCCTATGGGGCTTCCATAGAAGATGCGAGGCAAAAACTCCAGTATGATCTGTACTACGTAAAAAATCAGAGTTTGATCCTCGACGCCATAGTCTTGTTTGAGACGATCAAAATTATTCTTTTTGGACGCGGGGCACACTAAGGAGATTTCCGATTGCCAATTGCCAATTGGTTCTTCTCAGTGTCGAGCGGAATTCACGACATTGATTATGGGAAGCACAGGTTGATAACGGGGAGCACGAGCGTTAAGAGCGTAGGAAATATGGTAGCTAAGCCTTTTTTAATCGGCAATCGGCAATCGGCAATGACAAGTTTTGGAGGTTTGAAATGAAGACCGTGAACAGAATTGTAGCGCTCGCCTTCGCGGCCGCGTTTGCAGTCTCCTCAGCAGCAGCCGTCCTGGCGCAACCGCAGGATCCCGCCGGCAATCAGACCCGCCAAAGAGTAGCCATAAAGCCTGCTCAGTATCCGGCCAAGGCGCCGGGCAAGAAAACGAGTCCGGCCACTCCGACGGGCGACCGGCTCGA
>CAZVHN010000354.1:0-27858 GCA_964626895.1 uncultured Chloracidobacterium sp.
CCTGTGTAGAGCTGACCAAACCAGGGAATGGTGCCTCGAGGCCGTTGAACGTATCGGGTGACAATATGTTCTTAAAGTAGTTGAGCACGAACTCGAACTTATGTGAGCCGAGCCGCGTGTCCTTTACCAACTGATGGTCATAGCGTCCAACGTACTTATCGTTGTTACTCACGCCGGAAACATTGTACCGGAATCCCGCCGTGTTAAAACCGTCACCTACGTCCGTATTATTTGGCAACGGCGTGGTTCCGATGATCCCCATCGTGTTCGGATTCAATGTGTTTTGATTTCCAATCGCAAGCAGATTTACGGTTTGTGTGCCTGGCGCACAGGCCGGATTGGTACCACAGATTCTGGTATAGCGGAATGTCCCCTGCCGGGCCTCGGGCGTAAGGACTGTTCGATTTCGGGTTACCGAAAAATTATCCCGAAAGCCCTCGTATGCAAAGAAGAACTGAGCAGTATCCTTTCCGTTCCAAATTGACGGTCCGCCCTCTCCAACCTTCGGGAAGTAGATGGGGCCACCAACATCGAAACCAAAAAAGTGCTGGTTTTGCCTCCCCCGCGGCGTCCCAAGTGCGTTGTTAAAAAAGGTGTTGGCTTGCAACGCGTCATTGCGGTTCATATAGAATAAGCCGCCATGAAACTCATTGGTTCCCCCCTTGGTCACGAGAGTTACCTGGCCGACTCCTCTTCCCTGTTCGGAACCGACGGTTCCTGTGGTGATGGTGAACTCAGCAGTTGAATTCAATGACGGAGTGCTGATGGCAAACAATGAACTGGTCTTTACGAAGTTGTCCATTGCGTTGATGCCGTCTTGTGTTACGTTGGTCGCAGACTGGCGAAGACCGGCAATAGACGATCCTCGCACGTCAGTTCCGACAACCGCGATCCCGGCTTGAAGACCCGCAAGCTCCAGCGGATTACGCGTTGGCAGCGGCAGGTCCTTAACCTGTCTCGTGCTAATAGTATTAGTCAGGGACGGACTGGATGAATTGATCGTCTCCTGACTGGCAGTTACCGTAACCACCTCTGCCGCCAATCCGACCTCCAACGGTATGTTCACTTCAGCATTAGATGCAACCGAGACGACAATATTGCGGGCTATTGCCCGCCTGAAGCCCTTGGCCTCAACAGTAATCGTGTATGTGCCTGGCTGCAGAGCCTGGAAATCGAATGTTCCCGTACTGCTGGATACTGCACTGCGCTCGGCGGCCGTTGCTGTGTTAACAAGCGTCACGCTCGCACCCGCTACAACCGCATTGCTCTGGTCAAGAGTTGTTCCCGATAAGGAACCAGTTGTTTGAGCCTGAATAGCGACTTGGGTCATAGAAATCGCCAAGCCGACCATCAACATTTTGGCGAAGGTCGCGAACACCGGCCTTGCGAAAACTCTCACTGGGGAAGTTGAATTTTTCATGGTTGCTCCTTGTATGGGGAACGGGTTGTTTGTCTGGGCAACCCTATCTCTTTTTCGCCGGGGTACGGTCGCGAGGCTTTAGTTGATTCTTCTTAAGCGAAACGTGCATAGAGGCAGGGATGCCAACACTTTTAGCGCGCTTTTAGTGTACTGGCAATGCGTGTGCCGCTTGGCTCGCAGCGGGCAAGCTCTTAATTTATTAGCATTTAAGACAACGCAGCCCAATATGAATCTCTATAAATTTGGATAACCCTACAAATATTCCAAGGAATTCAACTTACAGTCTGGCCGTCAAGCCCGGTGACTTGCAGGCATAAAGAAGGGGGCACAGCCGCTTTGCCCCTTCCCAACCTGCAAGTTAGCGGGGCTTGAGCCGTCCTTTTGGGGATCACTGGGATTGACACAGTCTCAATAGCGACCGTGTCGAGGTCAGTCCGTATGATCACCCCGAGTCATTCCATCAACTTGATAAAACGCCGGAAGTGATGGACCGCGTCGTGTGGGCCTGGAGCGGCTTCGGGATGGTATTGAACTGATATGATCGGCAGTGTCTTGTGCCGCATCCCTTCAACGCAACCGTCGTTTAGATTGACGTGCGTCACCTCGACTTCGGCGGGTAGGCTGCCGGCTTCAACAGCAAAGCCGTGATTGTGTGACGTAATCTCAACTCCGCCTTCCTTGAGGTCTTTCACCGGCTGATTTCCGCCTCGATGTCCAAACATAAGTTTGAACGTTTTGCCTCCAAACGCGCGACCCAGCAACTGGTGCCCAAAACAAATTCCAAAAGTGGGTACGGCTGCTCTAACTAGTTGGCGGATCTCCTCGACTTCTTTGTTCATCGAAGCCGGATCTCCGGGACCATTGGACAGAAATATGCCGTCGGGTTTGAGCGCCAGAACTTCGGCGGCGGGTGTTGCGGCAGGGACGACTGTAATGCGACAACCAAGGCCGGCCAGGTGTCGGAGTGAATTTCGCTTGACTCCAAAGTCATAACACACGACGTGAAACCGTTGCTGGCCTTCGGACTCAACCTCGTATGGTTGTTTGGTCGTGACGACGCTGGCCAACTCACGGTTTTCCATCGAAGGTGATTTGCGTGCCTTCTCAACAGCGCTCGTTTCATCTGTATCGATGGTTGAGATGCAGGCGCGCATCGCGCCCTTGTCGCGAATGTGTCGTACCAGGGCGCGCGTGTCGATTCCTTCCATCGCGACGATGTTCCATCTTTTCAAATAGTCGTCGAGGCTTTCTTCAGCGCGCCAGTTTGAAGCCATCCGGCTGGCCTCGCGAACCACAAACCCTTCGACCCAGGGACGGTCGGATTCCTCGTCAGCGCGGTTTACGCCGTAATTGCCAATGAGCGGATATGTCATACAGACGATCTGCCCGGCATACGAGGGATCTGTCAGCACTTCCTGATAGCCCGTCATGGAAGTGTTGAATACCATCTCACCGCATGCTTCACCATCCGCAGCCCATGAGCGACCACGAAAAGTGCGGCCATCTTCAAGGGCTAATATGGCAGCCTTTTGACTACTGAGCATTGCTTTCTCGTGTCCAAAGTCCAACGTCCAATGCCCAACGCCTGTCTACTGTTCTTTGCATTTGGACATTGGACTCTGGACTTTGGACCATCCTTTAGATCTGCGATCTGAGAAACTGTTGGGCTTCGTTGAGCCAGCGCTTGTCGGCGCGATACTTGTAAGCCGGTGCGGTTTTGACGGCTTCAATGCAGGCTTGCATGGAGCTGGTTGCTTCGCGCTGGTGGCCCAGGCCCGCGTGCGCCCGGCCCATCAGATAGAGCGCTTCGGGGTCTGACGGTCGGTGCTCGAGGAATTGTTCCAGAGCATTGCGGGCGTCTTCAAACTGTCCTGCGGCAAGGTAAGTTGCGCCCACCTCACGCCAGAGTTCGTTCTGCGCGTGGGAGCGATCGCGAGAAACCACCTGTTCAAAATTCTTAACGGCGTCGGCCAGGCGCTTTTGTTGTCGGGCAATTCGTCCGAGCTGGTAATGCGCATCGATTTCGTCATCGTCGATTTGCACCGCTCGCTCGAACCGCTCTCGCGCCTGCTCCAGCTCTCCGCGCTGTTGATGAATAAGGCCCAGGTTGTAGTGCGCTGATGCGTCCGCCGGATTTAACGTGGCAGCCTCAAGGTTCTGCCTGAACGACTCGCGTGCCCGTTGCGTGCGCGTGAACTCGCCGACATATCCGCGCAGTAATAAGAACAACATCAAAAGCAGGAAAGGTGATGCCAGAATCGTGCCCAGGATGGGAATCAACTTATACGCCGGCAGGAGCAGAGCGCCGCTGACCAACACCACGATCACCGCGCGAAACCAGGAAAGACGAAAAACTGTGCGCAGCGCCAGAACAGCCCAGACAGCAAAGACCCCAGCCAATGCCATTACCGAAAGGCCTGCGGCAATTAGTTCAGCACTAAGGATTCCTTGTTCGATCGCCGCCAGCACTTCCGGATTGAGCTGACTACGTTGTTCCATCACAACCGAAACCATCCTGCTGGATAGTGTCCGTTGTACCCCAGTAAGCCAGCCGACAGTCGTGAGAATCGTAGTAATCAGGCTTGCCGCAGTTAATGCATGAAACATGGTCGCCGCCAAAGCGGCATACTCTTGTTGAAGTAATAATCTGAAGCTCGCCCGTCGCTCAAAGATATTAGCGAGAAAGAGGGTCAGCGGACAGAAGACAAAAGCAATGATCACGAGGGAGCCGGCAGATTGGAACAATACAAAACCTATTGCGAGCGGCTGGCGAGGATTGATGAGGTGTCCCAGATAAAACCAGGAGAGTGAAAAAAAGAACAAGCCGTGGGCCAGGAGCGCAACTAATCCGGCGGGAGCCAGAGCACCCCGGTCACGCACTTCACGCATGGCGCGCGCGGGCGCGTAGAACATCATCAGGACGAGTCGTAACCAATTAAGCATTCCGAAACCAGGGAATAAGAATAGGGATTAATCCTGATCGTAATTCTCAGTCGGAGTCTCCTGCACAGTGGGCCGATATGATGACGGGGAGGGCACCGCGGGTGAGACATTCTCGTGATGAATTACACTGGCAGCATTTAGCGGCCAGTACCGGAACAGGGCCTTGCCGTAGATGTATTTCTTGGGCACAAGTCCCCAGATTCGCGAGTCGCTCGAATTGTCGCGGTTGTCGCCCATCACAAAGTAGTAGTTTGGCCTGACGTAAACCGGAGTCTGGCTCCGATGCGCTAGGTTAAACCTCGAATCGAGGTACATCTCGTTCAGATCCCTACCGTTTACGCGAACAACTCCCTCGTGTATTTCCACCGTATCGCCGGGCAGACCGAGGACACGCTTGATGTAGCTCTTGGAAGGGTCATCAGGAAACCAAAACACGACTATGTCCCCCCGTTCGATCTTTGGCGCCCAGCGATACTCGTCATAATAGACAAGCTTGTTTACAAAAATTCTCTCGCCATCATGCAGCCTGGGCAGCATCGACGTGCCTTCTACTTTTACCGGTTGCACGACGAACACCACCACGAGCACTGCAACCATCAAGGCGAATAGAAGATCGCGCAGCAGCAGGCGGGCTTCGCCCCAGAGATTGGCCTGGGATTCCTGCGCGGGGATTTGAACTTGAATATCCTTGTCGTCGCTGACATGGACTCCGCCGAAAGGCGGCAGACGAGGGGTTCTAATTCCTAACATATTCTTACCGAAAAAGATGCTTTCACTCTTTCAAACGTTGGATGCCGGCTGCTCTCCGGGCAAGCTGAGGTTAGCTGCCGCTCACATCCTTGTCAAACGCGACCGTACGTGGTTGGCGGCGGGATAACCAACGCCCTCCGACGGACGTTTGGACGCGCGTGTAGGGCCTGTCAAAGCGTAAATCCCACTCAGTAAAGAAAAAGGAGTGGTAGCGACGGAATTCCGGGCACTCAACTGAAGCAGGAGTCTCACTCAACGCTCAGAACCGTTTTGCGATAGCCAATGGATGCTAGCACTCAACACACCATTCAAGCACTCAATTACAAAGCAGGGGCCGCTACCGCAACCGTGGTGCCTTTGAGTGGCTTCCACTCGGGTTGAATGCCGGGATCCATTGGCTACCGCAAATGGTTCCGTGTGTTGAGTGACTCCTGCTGGGTTGAGTGCTGGGATCCATTGGCTCGCAAATGGTGCATTTCCTGGCGAACTCGTTGAACCGTTTGCGTTTGCTTGACAGTGTTCGCCGCCGGTCTCTATCATCGCACCCTCAATTCTAGAGGCAGTTGGGATTCCTTCTTGGAGTAAACGGAGGCTGAAGTCGTGATCAAATTGGACATCATCAACCGGGTAGCGGAGAAGACCGGAGTTCCCAAGATGAAAGCGGAACAAGCGGTTGATGCGCTTTTCCATTCGATGAAGGAAGCGCTCACGCGAGGTGAGCGAATCGAGCTACGCGGCTTTGGCGTGTTTGTGGTTAAGCCACGTAAACGTGGGGTGGGACGAAATCCCAGGACGGGCGAAGAGGTGGCGATTCCTTCAGGCAAGACGATTCGATTCAAGCCCGGAAAAGAACTGCAGGCCCACGAGGATGGCGAAATGACGGACGATCATTCCGGGGCAAGCGATTCAGATTCTTGACAGAAGGCCCACCACTTTAAGCTTCTCAAGGCTAGAGACTGGAACAGAGGCATCCAGAATCTAGCCTTTAAACTCTAACCAGCGCCCAATGTCAGAATCGACCCAGTCAATCCCTCCCTTTGTGAAAGCTCGCCAAAGCGTTGCCCTCCGAGTAGCTCCAAGTCCCACGGCGCGCGAGTGGATGCTACACGCAAGCCTCTTCTTGATTACCATCGTCACGACCACGGTCGCTGGGATAGTCATCGCCGGCCCTGAGGTCGATGTGCCACCGCCCGCTCTGTCGGGGGTGATCGATTATTTGTTATTCGTTCCGCAATACTATCTTCGCAGCGTTATCGCCCTGCTTGGTTTCACTGTTCAGCATCCACAGCTTCTGGCGGACGGGTTGGTCTTTTCGGCGGCGTTGCTCGCCATACTCACTGCTCATGAGATGGGCCATTACGTCGCGTGCCGTCGTTATGGCGTCGCTGCCACTTTGCCTTTTTTCATTCCAGCCCCACCACTATTCCTGGCTGGAACTTTTGGCGCATTCATCAAGATCAAGTCACCGATTCCTTCCCGGCGCGCACTGTTTGACATCGGACTTGCAGGCCCCTTAGCGGGCTTTGTGGTCGCGGTACCGATCGCGTTGGTGGGCGTCTTGAGTATGCAGCCTGCGGTGCAGGGTGGTGGCTATGGAATCGTATTTAACGACCCGCTGCTATTTCGGTTACTGGCCAGATTGTTGGGTACACCTCTCGATCCCTACTCTCCAATCAACCCCTATTACATGGCTGGATGGATTGGCTTACTGGTCACGAGCTTGAATCTGATGCCGGTGGGACAACTCGATGGTGGGCACGGAATCTTTGCCATGTTTGGGCAACGGGCCCACAAAGTTATCGGTCGAGTTGCTTTCGCGGCAATAGCCGTGCTGGCGGTGCTGGGATTTGTCTGGTACGGGAGCCCGAGTGGATTTCTCTATACGGTGTTGTTGGCCATCATGCTGCGGGTGGGTCATCCGCAACCCGAAGAGATGGAACCCCTGGGACTGGTTCGTACTTGGATCGCAGTAGTTACTCTGATCGTCTTCGCGCTCTGCTTCTGGCCGTTCCCAATCACCCTCACTTAAAGAGCAATCACCGTTTGGCGGGCGGAGTCGAGTAGTCTCACTCCGACTACACTAATCCTCTGGTTGGTTTTTTTGGCGGTTACGTCAAGGAGTAGCCACAGCGGGCAGCAGCCCTTTGATCTCGCGCACCACACGCGCCACCTCTTCCTGATCGGCGAGAGCAATCATGAAGAATTTGTAACCCTGATGAAAACAGATGACCCCGTTGGCAAAAAGCCAGACGCCGTCGAGAAATGGATTGCCGCCCAGTAGCCAACTGATCGGCGCTCCGGTTATCTGACCGGGTTGTACGATTTGGGCAAACATGGCCGCACCTGCAGCGCAACTGAAGGCACCAAGCAAAGGAGCGCCAACATACTTCGTCATGTTGCGTTCAAACTCGACGCGTTTACGCTCGGCTTCGCTGAGTTTACCCTGCGCGATTAGTTCTTCTTGTTTACGTAGGTGGCGGTCGAATTTTTCGCTAAGTTTTTGCAGACCAAAAACAGGTAGCGCTGAATGTGTAAGCCAGTGTGGGTGCGAGCCCAGCAGCACTGAGTCGAGGCCCGGGAAAGAAGCACCCATCCTCACGCCAAGAACAAGTGAAAAAGAAACCATCGCGGCCTTGCCGGGATTCTCCTTGATCCAGTCGCGGGCTTTGATCAGTCCGCCTGTGGCCGCGCTCGAAGCCCGTGTGAACTTTGCTCCCGTATCGTAAATCTGTGAAGCGCGATCGTAGTATGTCTTCGCATCGTTGATGGCTTCGCCGGCTTTCTTACCCGCACCTTCGGCCACCCCGCGGACAACCTTACTGGCTTGCTTTGCCCCGCGTAGCGCCTCTTCCGCCAAGCGCTTGGCCGCATCACCGACCTCACCTTCGTCGGTCAGCCGTTCCGCTTCGACACGTACTTTCTCGGCCCCGCTGGAAAGAGTTTCAGCGCCGCGTTTGGCGGCCTTCTCAGCGACCCGAGATCCCTCCTCAACAAGATCGGAGATTGCATACTTCTCATCAAGCTCGCGTGCCTTGCGCCGCGCCGCTCGCTGCCATTCATCAATCTTTTCCTTGTAATCAGCCATCTCTTTCCTCGAAGAAAACGGTTTCGGGCGTCAGGTACCGGTTGTCGGTTCAGGGGGTGGTTCCGAAATGGCAAAGTCAAAAAACCGAACTTGAGATCACCAACATCATATCCGACACCTAGCACCCGAAACCAGACACCTTCTCCTGTACGCTCACTTCCTGTACGGAGTTCGACTTGGCTGACGGCGCGTGGGCCACTCGGTCGCGTCCCTGTCGTTTGGCTTCATAGAGGGCAGCATCGGCCGCAGCCTGGAGTTCTCGTGCAGTTTGGGCCGAGGAGGGGCATTCTGCAACACCAAAACTCGCTGCTATTTGCCCAACCATGGGTATTTGAATGCCCTTAATCGCGAGGCGAAGTCGTTCCGCCACCTCCATTGCGCCCTTCAGACTCGTCTCTGTGAGGACAATTGCGAACTCCTCGCCACCGAGGCGGGCGGCGAGATCTATACCCCGAGTGCCCTCTTGCAAGGTCTTGGCGAAACTCTTAATCGCTTCGTCACCCGCCTCATGTCCGTAGTTGTCATTAACTTGTTTGAAGTTATCGATATCGAGCATCAGGAGGCAGAATGGGTGACCATACCGCAGTGTGCGCGCAACCTCCCTTTCCAAGTGGCGTTCAAACCGACGGCGATTTGCCAGACCGGTCAGATGGTCCGTCAAAGCGTCCTCCTCGCAGGTGTCTAGATAGGCTTTGAATTCAAGCAGGGTCCGCGCCCGCGAGAGGAGCAGATCGAGATCCGTAGGATCTGTAAAGTAACCCAGCGCGCCGACTTCGGAGCCCAGTCGCTGGTCCTCAGGTCGGAACCCAGCGGCAGTCTGAAGAATTATTGGAATGAACTTGGTTTGCGGGTTCTCGCGAATCTTGCGGGCTAACTCGTAGCCGTTCATCCTGGGCATCATTACGTCGGAGACCACCAGGTCGGGCTGAAGAGATGCAATTTCGGCTAAGCCCTCCGCGCCGTCCCTGGCCGTGCGGACTTCATATCCGGCCATGGTCAAAGCAGCTTCCAAAAGGCTAAGTTTGTCTGGGTCGTCATCGACCACTAAAACGTTGGGTTTTCCTATCATGGGCCAAAAATGCGGTACCATAAATTTCTTGCTTGGCTAAAGGCTTCATGTTAGAGTGCGACGATTCAGTAATTGTCCGTTTCGCTTTTTACACGCCCAATTATTCCGATCCGAGCAATAACTGAAAGAGTTCACGACCTCGAGCAAAGTCCCCGGGTGTTTCCTTACATTTTCAGCACAGCTACCCAACGTTCGAATCGATAGATCCGTTGCGCTGTCATTAAGTAATTTAACCAAGGACCTTTAACTCAATCTCCAATGAGAGAGGGCAATAGAGTCATGCAACCTAAGCGTGCCAATGCTCTGTCGGCCGCAGATCTCGCCACCATTATCCAGCAGCTGGATTTTGGTTCCGCGCTCAGCGATCCATTGATCTCACAGCTCGCTAGCAGCGCGGTTGTGCTTGATCTCCGTCGCCGGCGTTTCGTTTACCGGGCTGGGGATCCTGCCGACTCGCTGTATGCCATCGTCCACGGAACCATAAAGCTTTGCCGTATTGACCACGACAGTGAGCGAGAAGCTGTGATTGACATACTTTCAGAGGGCTCCCTCTTCGGTGAATCGGCGCTCTATTCAACAGCGGGGCGTAGGGAAAACTCCGCGGTTGCCTATGCGAACTCGCGGCTTTTGAGAATTCCTTCGGGGGACTTTCAAAAAGAGATGGCTGAGAACCACCGACTTCATGATTACACTTTCCGCCTAATCGGTCAACGACTTGAACAGGCCGAACGGCGCCTCGCTGATTTTGCCCTCAATGCCATTCCCGCGCGCCTGGACAGGCTGCTGGCCGATTTTTCCGACCGCTACGGAGTGCCGGAACGTGAAGGGGTCTTGATCGACATCCCGCTGCCTCACCGCGAGATTGCTTCTATTGTGGGGTCCACCCGCGAGAGTGTCACCGTGCGCTTGAATGCGATGCGCCGAGAAGGCACGATCGAATTCGTCAACCGGAGAATCCTGGTGAAGCGACCTGAATCCCTTGTGCGCGAGATTAGCCTCGCAAGCAAAGTAGCTAATCCCGCCTAGTACCAGCCCTATGAAGTGCCCAACCTGCGGCAAACCTGCCGAGCGGAAAGACAATCCCTTTCGTCCCTTTTGTTCTGAGCGCTGCAAGATGGTCGACCTGGGTCGTTGGGTGAACGAAGAATATCGCGTCCCCGGTAAACCAATTCCTTCAGAGTCGCCGGATGCTCCTCACGCTCCCAAAGATTCCACTGAAGACAATTGATTCCTAAGCCTCCAATTCGTAGCTGTCGGACAAATACACCCGGGAATCTTGCACGGATTTGAACGCCCCTTGGCCGAAGTCCGTGCCGCTGATTCGGCTGAGTCGTGTAGAATGCTTTCACCTAATCCATTAGAAGCAAGCATGTCTACATCGAATACCCGCGCTCGCAGAGCCGCCCTTTCGTTACTGGTTGTTTGTGCAGTCTTCCTCGTCACCTGCAGCCGAAAAGAATCAAGCACGACGAGCGGAGCCACGCCTGGCTTGGCTGGCCCGCCAAACACCACCTATCCAATGCCACCTTTGATAGCTGAAGGCGCCGGCGTCGAGATGGGTTGGACCCTGGTTGACGGCCGGCGCGCGAAGTTGGCGGATTTTCGTGGCCAGGTTCTCGTTTTGGATCTCTATGCCACGTGGTGCGCCCCTTGTCGCAAGAGCATCCCACATCTTAGCGAACTACAGCGCCGTTCCAGCACCCATGGTTTGCAAGTCGTGGGACTTAACGTAGGCGGACCGGACGATCGCGTGAAGGTGGCGGCTTTCGCGGCCGAGTTCAATATTCCATATCCACTCGGCTTTCCCGACAAGCCTCTGAGCGATCTCTTTCTTTCTGACAACGATAGCATTCCGCAAACTTTTGTATTCGATCGCGGTGGACAACTCGTAAGAAGATTCATAGGCTACGACGACTCCATGCCTAAAGAGTTGGAGCAGGTCATACAGTCCGCGCTCATGGCTGGTTCGAAGTGAGACACGCGTATGAACTTTGAGTTCGAGTTCTGGCCGGTACTTGCGACTGCGGTAGTGATACTCTGCTGGTTCGCGTTTGCCGGAATCTTTCTCTTCCGCAAAACGCCCAAGGAGGCGCCAGAACAGAAGCGAGATAGCAAGTCGATTGTCGGATTGGTCCTTCAAGCCCTTTCCTATGCGGTCGTGGGTTTATTCCACCGCGCTCCATTCACGCCGATCAGCTCAGGAAGTAGAGCGGCGGCCGTTTCGCTCAGCCTGGCGGCCATGTTGGCTGCGGTTGTTTCAATTTCGATCGTCAAGGCTGCCGTGAAGACGTTGGGTAAAGAATGGAGTGTTACTGCGCGAGTTGTGCAAGGTCACAAGTTGGCGACGGACGGTCCCTACCGTTTTGTGCGCCATCCGATCTACAGTGGCATGCTCGGAATGTTACTGGCCACCGGGCTGGTAATCAGCCATTGGCTGGCTTTGATTGCAGCAATCGTGATCTATTTTATTGGGACTGTGAACCGCATAAAAAGCGAAGAGCGCCTCTTACGAGAAGCGTTGGGTCCGGAGTTTGAGTCTTACGCGCGCGGTGTGCCGGCATTAGTTCCCGGACTGTTCTAGAGAAGGCAAAGGGGCATTCAAGCATGAAGCGAGCAAAAATTCTGGCGACTCTTGGACCGGCATCGCGAGACCCGGCCGTAATGGAGGCATTGATCGCCTCGGGCGCAAACGGTTTCCGCATTAATATGTCCCATGGCACGCGTGAGGAGAAAGCAGAGGATATTCGGAGAGCGCGCGCTGCAGCGTTGAGGCTTCAACGGCCACTCTCCGTGCTTGTGGATCTCTCCGGACCAAAGATTCGTACTCGTCAACTCAAGGATGGCAAACCCGTTACGCTTGAGACGGGAGCGCTTTTCAGACTCACAACGCGGCCGGTGGTCGGCGACGCTATCCAAGTGGCAACAAACTATACGGATCTTCCGCGGGTAGTGCAGCCGGGTGCCCGGCTTCTGCTCGACGATGGCGCGATAGCGCTGTTGGTTGAGGATACAACTGAAACCGAAGTTATTTGCCGCGTAATCAATGGTGGCGTACTGGGTGAGCGCAAAGGCATAAACTTGCCTGGCATCTCTTTGCCGATCGCGTCACTAACGGAAAAGGACATTGAGGATCTCCACTGGGCAGTGGCGCAAGATGTCGATTACATCGCGCTGTCTTTTGTACGCCGGGCTGAGGATTGCGTTCAGGCTAAGAGTCTGATCAACAAGGCGGGTGGGCGCGCCCCTCTGGTGGCGAAGATCGAGAAGGCCGAGGCGATTGATCATCTGGACGACATCATTGCCGCCGCCGATGCGATCATGGTGGCGCGAGGCGATCTCGGTGTGGAAACCAGCGTCGAACTCGTTCCGGTCTATCAAAAACGCATTATTGAAAAGTCAGTCCACGCCGGAAAGATGGTGATTACTGCGACTCAAATGCTGCAATCGATGGTGACCAGCCCCCGGCCAACTCGCGCCGAGGCCTCTGATGTGGCCAATGCAGTCTGGGATGGTACCGACGCGCTCATGCTGTCTAACGAGACTGCGACCGGCCAGTATCCCGTGCCCGCGATCGAAACGATGGGTCGCATTATCGAATCGGCCGAGTCGGTGAAGAACTCCGAATCAAATAACGTGGCGAAGTGGGCCGGCAGACAGTCTGGGAAGGTTAGCCGGGCCCTTTGTGAAGCTGCAGCATTTGCAGCGGAGGAGATGGGGACCAGGGTGACGGCAGTCGTGACAGAATCGGGACTGATGGCCCGCAGGCTCTCTGCTCTGCGACCTGACCAGCGAATCGTGGCGCTGACAAGCTCTCGCAATGTACAGAACGAGCTTTCTCTGATTTGGGGAGTGGAGGCATTGATAACCCCACCTGCAAAGTCAACCGAAGAGATGCTGAAGTCCGGCGAGAAAACTCTGCTTGACGCCGGTGCAGTAGAGAAAGGCGAGATGATCGTCGTGATGGCCGGCCGGCTATCTGGCCTTGGACTATCCAGCTCGGTCACCCTTTTCACTGTCGGGGCCAGCCTTTCACCGAGCAGCACGTGAGCTTTAAGTTCGACATTTCTGCCGGCGAGTTCTTTGAGTTAATACGACCGGCAGCACTCGTGCTCTCCGCGCTCGCATCGATCTGGGTGCTGACCAGTGCGCGCCGCCATCGCTTTCTCAATTACGTCGCAATCGGATGGGCTCTCGGAACGCTCTTCTTTCCGCTAATCACACTTCCGCTCTACCTGATCGCACGATTCATTCGACAGCGAAGCGAACAGCCACACGAGGGACCCGTAGGGCGGAAAACATACCGTTCATCGCCCGCGCCGCGCTGGTCAGTGGCCATACCTCTGGCTTACGCCACGGTCGTCCTTTCCGCAATTGGCTTCTATCTATACTGGGATCATCAGAGTGTTGATGGTCACCTGGCGCGCGCTGCCCAGGCAAAGGTCAGTGGACAACGAGGCGGAACAATTGACGAATACCGCGCGGCGTTAAAGCTTGAAGACAACCCTCATACGAGGAAGTTGCTGGCAATGGAACTTGCCGATACTGGTGACTGGACCGGGGCGCTGTTCGAACTTCGAAAGGCGGAACAAGGCGGCGAGACCGATGACCGAATGGCTTTTTACATCGCGACTTTGCTTGATTCACTCAACTTGCCGAACCAGGCAACACTCGAATACCAACGATTCCTCGAAAGCAGAGTATGCACTCAACCGTTACCGGATGAGCGCTGTGCAGGGGCGAGCGCACGAGTTCAAGCGGCTCAGGCTGCAAGTCGCCCCAGGTAGGGTCGTTGGGAGGTTTGCTTTCTGGCTAGTTCAGAGTGAGCGTTCTGTAGGACCCGCCGAACTTACTCCACGCGTATCATCTCACCAACAGTTTCTTTCTTTTCCTGCTCTGCAGCCATCTGCGCAGGTGTCTTCTGAGGATCCCGCCAGTTGTCGAGAATGCCAACCTGGTGAACGCATTGGAGTGTGCAGGTCGGCGCGCACCACTTTTCAGTGTTGTACTCCCGATCGAAATCTTCCATCGTGTACTCCTCGAGCGGGATACCGGGGTAGCCTCGCTGTTGCGAGCACCAATGGACCAGACCTTCTTCGCAAATGTAAAGATAGCGTGCGCCGGCGCGGCAACGCCAGTTGTAAGGCTTGCCTTCGGCAATGCTGTCCTGAAACCAATTCAGCCGGGCGTGGTCTTTGTTGCCGACTTTCTTGACCTGCTGGAAAATGTCTTTTTCTTTGGGCGAGAGTGGCTTCAGAGTTCCATCGTTATCATGAATTACTCCCACCGTGGTTGAGAATCCCAGCTCCACAGCGCGGCGCGCAACCGTGAGTGCGTCTTCGGGATTCTTAATGCCACCACCGATTACGGAATTGATGTTGACGTGAAAGTCCGCATGCTCAGCCAGGTAACCCAGTTTCTTATCCAGTACTCGCAGGCTCTTTCGCGAAACCTCATCCGGATCGACGTTGTCGATACTTATCTGAAGGTACTCAAGTCCCGCTTTGTTTAGCCTCTTGATTCGTTCCGGAGTGAAGTAGTAGCCATTCGAGATCAATCCAGCAATCATTCCGCGAAGGCGAATGTGATGCACAATCTCGTCGAGTTCCGGGTGCATCATGGGCTCGCCGCCCGAGATAGTGATGATCGAGGTGCCCAGCGCAGCTAGCTTGTCGACGCGGCGTTTGATTACGTCTACAGGTACAGGCGACGATGAGTGATCGTACTCATTACAATAACCGCACGCCAGGTTGCACCTGCGCATGGGAATGAGGTGAGCGAGAACAGGATGACGGCTCGAGAGCAGACCCCGGCTAATAAAGCTTGCCTCTCGCAGTTTAAGCTTAAGAAACTTGGTTTTTCTCATCTTCCGGCGTGCCTAAGTCGGGCCTTGTAGGCCAACATATAGTGCGGGGTTAAAGATTGGAACTCGAAGAATATGCGACGAATGCGGAATAACGCAAGCAGCGCCTGACCTGATTCCTACCCAAATACATAAGGGGCTCTGGTCTTTCACGACAGAGCCCCCAGGCTTTAACCTCTGCGACTAAATCTTAGCCTTTTACAATCCTGACGTTCGAATCGAGCTTGACGTTAAACTCGTCGCCCGAGATCCTCACGTTCTTTTCCATCCCAGTCAGGCGCATCGTTGTCGCGTCGTCGTTCTTTTCGACAATCTTTGTCTGCACCGGCATGCCCGAAGAATCAACCCAGATCTCAGCATACTTAAAGCTCGCGTTACTCTTGGGCACCAGCTTCAGGTGAATCGTACTAATACCACCCCAGAGGGTTTCCTCGCGTACGTCTTGCACGGGCTGGAACCGAGCCTCAAGCTGCTGCCTGGACATGTACATCATTTCCAGGATTCCGCCAGCCTTATTCCGATTCGATTTCGAGTTGCCGACATACGCCATATTCAGGCGTGGCCGGAAAAGAGTGTACTTTCCATTATTAACCGCGAGAATCTCGTGCTGTGGGCTGCGCCACTCGATTCGCACGGCTGCTTCCCGGCCACTCAACGGCAGGTACACGACAGTTCCGTTGTACTGCTCGGCATCACGAAGTTGAGCGTTGTATTTCTCCATGCTAATTCCGGCACGAAGCGATTTCAGGCTTTGCCGGTTGCGCTCCATTCGGTTCAGCACCGAGCTCACGAGGCCGGCACTCTGCCCGTATGCCTCTCCAGAGAAACCAGGCGTTAGGGTCACTGCCACAAGCAGAATCGCGAGAACCAGGGGAACAAATCTCTTCATAAGAACTCCTAAAATGATGACTCTTCTCATGAGTCCGAAAAAACCCAGCGATTATAGGGGATGACTAGCGTATGTCAACCTGATAGCCGACCGTCTTCCCGTCCTTATCAAGAACTTTTCGTACCGCAACAATCTGGCCATCGCTTCGTCCGCTAAGGGTTCTTACGCGCTGCTCCAAATGCGAGCTATCCAATTCATTATCAACAACTTCCGCGCCAAGCAGCACTGTTGTTGTCGCCGGGCTTTGATGCCCGCGGGCGGCCCGCCGTTCGCTGCCTTCGAACCAACTTTTTGGCGTCAAAAAAATAAATACCAAGATCAAGACACATAAGATATCCCACTGCCATGTATCTCTGGCATAGTTCCAAAGGAACATCTTCTTGATTGTGCTGAGCAAAAACACCTCTGGTGCTTTCCGATGCGGATCCTAGCAAATTTCACGCCGGGCAGGCAGGATGACCATCACGAGTCTAACCTGCTACGAATTCCGTGTAAATAAGCTTAATTAAGTGCAGGTGTGATTAACTGCAAACGAAGTCCGTCTGACCTGCGCCCGGCAGATCTGCCGGAATTAGCGGACTACTTCTATGCGGTCGCCGGGCTGCAGTCGTGGATCCTGAATCTTGCCCGCCTTGATCTCTTTCAATTTGAATGTAGTGGTAGCCAGCCGATCCTGGACCTCGCGCGATATCTCGACTTTGTCACCCTGGCGCATAACACCGCCGGCGGCAAGGATCGCTTGCAGCAAAGTAACACCTGGCTGAAACACCTTCTGCCCGGGATAGGTGATGCGGCCAGCTATGTAATAGAACTCTTGGGGCCTGGCGGTAATGCTAATCATGTCGCCGGGCCGGATTAGGAAGTTGAGCGCGGCAGGATCGCTTAGATCCATCGTTAGTCCTGCGCCGCCTGGGCGCATTATCACTGCCCGGCCAGCGTCTAACCGCGCCTGCGCTTCAGCCATGAGGACATAAAGGGGAACGGCTTCACGTCTGAGAAACTTGGTGCCCGGATTGTTAACTAGGCCGGTAATAATCACGCTGTGGCTCGCGTACTGCCGCACACCAACCGAAACGCGGGCACCTTCTTCAATCGCGCGGCGTTTGAGTTCCGCGGTGACAAGAGCCTGGATTACATCCGTCGTAAGGCCTGCTACGGTTATTGGTCCACCGGCAATGGCAAGGTCTATCAAGCCGCCATCAATCACAGTGTACAGAGTAGATCTAGTTGTAGATGAATTGAGCACACGTATATCGAGCACATCACCGACGCCTACTCTATAGATGCCGGTCAAAGCCGCTGTGTCTTCGGTGGCCGCAGGGGGATCACTCACAATCGGCGCAGTATCTTTGATTGATGGCGCAAGGCTGGCAGATACACTTTGAGATTCGGCATTAGTTGTGGGGACTTGATTCGAATCACCCACCGTCGCGCTCGTGGTTTCTTTGCCCGGCGCTGCGGCGTGAACTAATTCAGTCTGTGTCAGCGACAAGTCACTAGCCGTCACACCCTCAGCAAGGGTTGCTTGATTGTCGTCTTTGATGATGCGAGAGAGAGAGTTTGCCAACGGAGATTCGAGTCTCAGGAGATTGTTGTACGCTTTTACTGACTCGCTCCTCCTTCCAAGCACATAGGAGATAACCCCCAACCTGAAGTGGGCCTGGGGCCAGTCAGGCCAAAACCGTATGGCACGCTTGAATGACTCGAAAGACTCTTTATAGGCCTTTGATTTGGAATAAGCCATTCCCAGCATGTAGTGAGTCTGAGGATCGTCTGGCTGGAGTTTGGTTGCCTGTTTGAAGGCCTCGATCGCCTCTTCGAGCTTGCCCGAGGCGTAAAGCCCAGTGCCTGACTCGTAATACTTCTGAGCTGTCAGAGAGCTTGCACCGGGTGTTTTCTCCGAGGCCAAGCCAGTAGATTCGGTGTTCTCCCGCGCGGTTGGGGCGTTGGTTGCGGAATTCGCAACAGCTCTTGGGACTTGAGAACTGTTGCCGATCTGCCCAGCAACGACCCTGAATGAGGCTAGAACGAGTATTAATAAAACGGCTGTGGGGGTTACTTTCTTCATAGCGGCTACCGAGCAAGTTCGACTTTGACGCGTGTCTTTAGGAATGTGTTAGTGCGGAGCCATTGCTTAGCCGGCGAAATTATACACCAACTCCAACAAAGGTTAAGCCCCGCCCAGCCTTAAATAGCTTCTACCCTGAATAACAACAAAATCACCAATTGGGCAGCTTTTCCGGCTTGCACGTCCGGGCGGCTCAACAAAGAGTGGGGCCTTTGTTATAGTGTGAGGTTTGCTGGCAAAAGGCTATTGACAGGTGGTGAAGGAAGCAGCCTGGTGGCTCGCCGGAGTTAGAAACACATGTACGAATTTGCAGTTGCTCCAGCTATTACAAACCTCCGTCGGCGCGGTGCCGAGATCACTGAAGTTGCCCCTGAAAGTCTTGGCGCCGAGCTTGAGCTCGAGCCAGGCGATCGAATTACCCGAGTGAACGGCCGGCCCGTGCGCGACTATCTCGACTTTCGTTTTCAAACCGCCGGGGAGACGGAACTGGTAGTGGAAGTTCGCAAGAGTAGTGGGGAGGATTGGGAACTGCAGATTGAGCGGGGCGAGGATGAGGATTTCGGTTTCAGTTTCGAGCAAATCGTTCCCCGCCAGTGCGCGAACGAATGCATATTCTGTTTTTGCAAAGGCAATCCAGCCGATGCTCGACCATCGCTTTTTGTTCGGGACGAAGACATCCGACTCTCATTCCTTTACGGAAACTACACTACGCTCACCTCAATTACGGAAGACGAGATGGCGCGCATCATTGAACAACGGCTCTCACCGCAATATGTTTCTATTCATGCTACCGACCTGGACGTGCGGGCCAGGCTTCTCGGTGTAGAAAAACGGCGCGCCGATATATCGTCGCAAATGGCTCGGTTGCTTGATGCCGGCATAGAGATTCACGCTCAGGTTGTGCTTTGTCCAAAAATAAATGATGGTGAGATCCTGCGGCGCACGATTGATGATCTTGCAGCCGACTACCCTCGCATCACGAGCGTTGCCATCGTCCCACTGGGTCTAACCCGCTATAACGCCGATCCGCGTCTTACGCCTGTGACGCCCGAGTTCTGTCGCGGGATAATTGACGAGGTGACGAAGATGCAAAAGCAATTGCGGCAGCGACTAGGGACGACCTTTGCGTTCCTGGGCGACGAGATTTACCTGCGAGCAGGACGAGCAGTGCCCGGAAGAGCACACTACGGTAATTATCCCCAGATCGAAGACGGGATCGGCATGGTGCGTTCATTCGATAACGACTTCAACAGCCTGTTGCACCGCCTTGAACGACGACCGCTAAAAGAGCCTGGCAAAATATTCGGGACAGTTCTTACCGGCACACTCTTCGCTCCCGAACTGCGAAAGTTGGTCCACAAATTAAACACTTGCTTTGGCACCAGGATTCATGTCGAGGCGGTGGAGAACAACTACTTTGGCGGGGACGTCTCCGTAGCCGGATTGCTTACGGGCGGCGATTTTCTCTCAGCTCGAGGGCATGTACGCGGAAACTTCGTAATCATTCCTAAGCACACGCTCAAGAGCGACGAGGAAATCATGCTCGACGGCATGACCCTTGGGGCGTTGCGGGCGGAAATTGGATTACCGATACATCCAGCCGATCTCGATTCATTTGCAGGCCTCCTTTATCGGCACAGCCAGTAACCCTGTCCATGACTGTCTCCGAACCAGCCCCGGCTTCAACGCCCTCCAGCAAAAAGATCCTCGATGTGGGCTGTGGCCGAAACAAGTACCCCGGTTCGATCGGAATCGACTCAAATCCGCGAACGAAAGCCGATGTGATTCACGATCTTGGCGACGTGCCATACCCCTTTCAGGAGAACGAATTCGATGAAATCATCTGCCGTCATGTGATCGAGCACGTCCCCGACGTAATGGCATTTGTTACGGAACTTCACCGCATTGCTAAGCCCGGTGGTCGAATAAAAATCGTCACTCCCCACTATTCAAATCCCGATTGGCCTACGGATCCGACCCATCGCAACCACCTCAACAGCTACTCTTTCACGTGCTTCATGCCTGACCGCACTCCCTTCCCTTTCTACACAACGGTTGAGCTAAGACCGATTCGTACCTACGTGACGCTCGCTAACCTCTGGCGTGCCCTGGGTCTCGAGTTCATCACCAACCTCGATCAGCACTGGCCGTCTCTGCGTTTCACACGCAAGTTTTGGGAGTTTTATCTGAGCAGCATCTTTCGGGGCAAAGAACTTCATTTCGAATTCGAAGCTGTCAAAACTGCTGCTGAGAGGTGAACCACCAGCGTTCGCGAAAAGTACAGAACCTTAGGAGCGATAGAGGCCGTGTGAAAACCCAAAAAGGACCTTCGGTAAATTTGCAGGTTGGGAAGGGGGCAAAGCGGAGCGACGCCCCCGCTCAAGATTCGCAGCCACTCAACCTTGAATTGAACTATTCCAGCCCAGCAAATTTGTGAGGGTCTACTGGAGTTGTTGCTTTGGATTTTGATCTGGCAAGGGCGCGCTGTCCTTTGCCCCCTTCCCAACCCGAGAGGTTACTCACGGTTGTGTTGGGCGTGACAGAGTTGAGTGGCTTTGCAGCTTGAGCGGGGTCGCGCTCCGCTTTGCCCCCTTCCTCACTAGCAAATTACCGTGGGCCCTTTTGGGTTTTCACAGAGTCGCTACGATCGTCAGTTCTGTTATTGCGTGACATTGCCGCCTCTTGAGCAACCGCCCCCACCAACACTTGTTGACTTCGTCTATTGTTTCGCATAGAACGCTGAATGATCGAACGCGAGAATTTGCCTTTCGAAGGAGCCACCCTATGAGACGGATTTCGATGGCGGTTTTGTTCGCCCTTGCCATTACATTCGCGGCCCCGACAACTCAGGGCCAGCAAAACGAGTCGGCCGCTCGGATTCGAACTCGAGAACAAGTGGGTCAACTGCTCGACAAAGTAGGGCCCGGCCTCCACATCACCTTCCGACAAAGCGAAAAGCAGCCTTTCAACTTCGTAGGTCTGTTGAAGGACGGCCTCACTCACGCGGAGAGTTTTGAGGTAGTCATTGGCGTGACGCAGAACCAGACAATTGGGTTCCGCATTTACCCGCGTTACAAAGGCAGCTATATCAATATTGACAACGTCAAGAACGGGCCCGGACTGATGCGGCTTCTGCTGAGACTAAGCGATCGCGCATTCCTCTTTTGGGGAGTAGATACCTCAGGTGACATCTTTACCGGCTACACCTTCACGCTGGAATCCGGCTTCCCGGAAGAAGCGATCAGGATTGTGCTTCGCAGTATCGCTAACAGCGACAAGTTTATCGGCGAGATGAAACCGATGATTGACGGCAGTGGCGTCCCGGGCCAGTAACTCAGGCAGCGCGTTTTCGGATCAGGAATCGGATATGTCACTCTTAGACGAGTCTCGATCCGGTAGCCACAGAGACTGTGTAAGACTCGTTTTCAAAGAATCGCTAAGGCTCCCCGGTTCTGATGTTGAATCGCACGCAGCTAGTGCCGGCAATCTTGAGTAATAATTGACAATCAACATTCAACGGAATAAGGTATGCCCGTTTCATCCTCGCTTGCCTGCTAACGAGAGCCTCTCTGGTTAGCCTCATACTACCGAGGTCTCATATCTGTGCTGGTAAATATTAATGTTGTGCGGGTCGACAGTTGAAACTCACGCCGAAGCTGTTACTGCGTGCGGTTAGTAGATCTTTCTGTCAATTCTGAAGGGGTTACCGCCATGAGCGCCTCGCTCCTCACGCACGATCGATTTCTTCTCCAAGCAGCAGTTTGTGCGCCGTCGTTAGCAGAGTCTGCGCCCGGTAACGCCGGCACACCGAAGTCCTGCAACATTCCGGAAAAGGAGGCGACGCATGGCAGGCGCGATTGTTGAAGGTCGCCAAGTCACACAAGACCAAACTCTGACACCTGAGTTTTGCATCATCGGTTCGGGAGCGGCGGGCGGTGTGTGCGCCCTGAAACTGGCGGAGGCTGGTTTTGACGTCCTGGTGCTTGAGGAAGGGCCGAACATTCCGAAGGAGAAGGGCCCAGCGCCCGGGCAGGAGCGGAAAATGCTCAACGAGCGCGAGGCCGAGATGTACAAACTGCTGTACCAGGAAGGTGCCACACGGCTGACGAAGAACGGCGGCATTAAGGTGTTGCAGGGACGCTGCCTCGGAGGCGGCACCGCCGTGAATTGGTCAGCGTGTCTGCCGCCGCGGCTTGAGACACTGGACGAGTGGCAGAAGCGCGGTTTGCCGTTCACGCGCCAGAACCTCGAGCCGTACTTGCGCGAAGTCGTGAACTACCTTCCCATCGTCCGCAACGACAAGTACAACACGTCGGCGCGGAAGTTCATGTTAGGGTGCGACCGCCACGATCTCCCTCACGAAAACTTGCCTAACAACACGCACAAGTGCCGCGAGTGTGGGAGCTGCGGGGTGGGTTGTCCCTATGATCGCAAGATGAGCGGCTTCGTGAAGTGGCTGCCGGACGCGGTCGAGCTCGGCGCGACGATCTACACTGATACGAAAGTTGACCGGCTCGTGGGCAGCGACGACCGAATAGGCGAAGTGCAGGCCCACTTCATTGACGGCAAGACGCGCCCGACACAGCGCAAGCTGGTCGTCAAGCCCACGAAGGGCGTCGTGCTCGCGGCGGGAGCAATCGGCACTCCCAGTGTCCTCCTGCGCTCGAAGCTGGATCTCGACAGGCGCGTCGGCAAGTTTACGCACATCCATCCCGTCACTATCACCATAGGCAAGTACCCTGAAACGACCCTGCCCGCTTACGGCGTGCCCGACAATATGTGGACGCCAAAGTTCGCGCCCGGCCCGACCGGCTACCTCATTGAAACGGGCTCTTTCTTCCCTGTTCTCTCCGCCTCCGCGACGCTCCAACACGGCGACGAGTTGCATCGCATCATGCGCGATTACTATCCGACTGGCGCCATCTCCTACGCTCACCACACGACTGGTTTCGACGACCAGGAGAAGTATGGCACGGTCGAATTGGACGAGAACGGGGATCCCCAATTGGACTACAACATCCCTAAGGCCAACGTGAAACCCATGCAGGAGAGCCTGGTGATGATGGCCAGAATTCACCTCGCCGCCGGCGCGACGTCGGTTTACATCATGCGAAACCCGCCGCTGGAGGTTAGGCCCGGCGACAACTTCGACGAAATCAGGAAGATCAATTTCACCGAACCGCAGCGCGCGTCGATCTTCACAGTCCACGTCATGGGCGGGTGCCAGATGCACAAGGACGACAAGCGCCGCTGCGTCAACAACGACTTCACATTCAAGGGAAAGAAAAACCTCTGGGTTGTGGACGCCTCGATCTTTCCGACGGCCCTGGGCGCTAATCCGCAGGTGACTATCTACTCGCTGGCCCTCTGGGCGGCGCGCGAAATCTGCGATCAGAACCAGAGACCATTTAAGCTCAATCACCAGCAAGGAGGTGCATTGCCGTGGCCGGGATACTAAGTTCAGCACTGAACGCGTCGGCGAACCCAAAGCAGCGCAGCGAAGTCACGCTCAGCAAGTTCGACTGTCTCAACAAGAAGACGGCCCTGATCCTGTTCGCAGTCGCCGAGGCCGTGCTTGGCGAGCACTTCCTGCTCAAGGCGCCGAAGTTCATCGAGACCGTTGACGATTACCTGAACTACCAGCGACCGGCGCAACGCGAGCAGTTCCTCTTAGCGTTGCTCATCGCCGAGACTACTTTCGGTCTCACCATCGGGGGCAAATTCCAGAGCTTCTCGCATCTGTCCCCCGCGGAGCGCAGGGAGATTCTCGAAAAGCTTCGTTCCAGCAAGCAGCAGTTGCGCCGGAACATCTACGCGGCTTTCGTCAACGTTTCGGCCTCAACCTACTATGCCAGCGAACTGACCTGGCCCGACTTGGGTTACCCGGGTGTGAGCGTGGATCATCCGGAGATTCTCAACCAGCCACCACCAATTCCGTGGCGGCCCACCGACCCCAGACCAGTCGAACCATAACGCCAACAAAGGAGAACTCACGATGGCTCAGAACGGCAAACTAAAACTGGATTTGCTCGACGTTTTTGACAAGCGGTTAAAGGAGCGGGTTGACATTTCACTCCGTAACTTGCATCTGACCCACAACCCTGTTCTCAAAAGCGTTGATGCCTCAAAGATCGTCAACATCACCGGCCTGCATGTGGGGCCTCAAGGTGTGTATCAGATTTCGATAGACCCACCGTCGTATCACCCCGTCGGCCGCTTCGTCACCGTTAAGACCAGTGGCGTCACTGAGATATCTTTCCCATTTCCCGTGGATATTTCAAAGATAGTCAGTGTCACTTTCCCGACCTTCCCAAACTTGCTGAAAGAACTACGCTCCCTTTTGACGAATAGCCCCAACGTCCTTGGTTTCGAAAACAACACTGGCGACGCACTCTATAACGCGCTGGACGATATCCGCCGCGGAGGTGTCCTGAACATCGCAAGGAAGACTCTGGCGACCAGATTGAGTAACCAGAAATCAGTGCTTTCGCTGATTCGAGAAATCAGAGAGCTACGCGGGGACCGCTTCTTCGCGTTTGTGGAAAAGGAGTTGCGAGAGGAAGTGAAGAATAGCGTCCACACAGGGCTGTTTGACGAGGTTTCCGGAAGCCTACACCACCTGCCTGCGCAGTTCGTCGGGTTCACGCCGGCAGGCAGCTTTAAAACAGACGACCACTTTGGAAACCTACAGTTGACTTTCCTTATGAAGGCCGACGAGTGCGTGGCCGACATTGATATTGACGATGCCGGTGGCCTTGGTCACATCTTTCAAGTTTTGAAAAACCATTTCACCGGCAGCCCGACACACCCTTACAACATCCACCAGATTCTGGTGAAGCACCAGCACTTAGATCCTGGGTACAGATTCAACCTGACTTAAATCGTGGTCAGGCGCGTACTCGCGCGCCAGTTGGCGGGGGGCACGCCCAGACTTCTGATACAGATAATTAAGCACTAAGTCGCGCTGCGTGGTAGCATCTCCACGAGTGAAGACGAACCGACCAATGAGAAACCATGTAGCAGGAGTGAGCGGTTGAGGGAACGATTGCACAGCCAACACGCAACGGCAGGACGAGGAACCCGCGAAAGTGCGACGGACAACAGTTTGAAGACAATTCACAGGCTCCACGTTGGGGACGCCCGTAACTTGGACTGGATTCCAGACGTTTCAGTTCACTTAGTCGTCACGTCGCCGCCATACTGGACGCTGAAACAATATAATGACCATCACGCCCAACTCGGGGCTGTGGCAGACTATAACGCGTTCATGGATGAATTAGACAAGGTCTGGCGTCATTGCTTGCGAGTTCTCGTGCCCGGCGGGCGTCTTGTCTGCGTAGTAGGTGACGTCTGCATTGCGAGAAGACGAAATCGTGGTCGTCATATGGTCGTGCCCCTTCACTCCGACATCTCTGTACGCGCCCGCGAGATCGGATTTGATTATCTGACGCCTATCTTTTGGCACAAGATTGCAAGTGCGAGCTACGAGGTCGAAAACGGCTCAAGTTTCTTGGGGAAGCCATACGAGCCCAATGCCATAATAAAGAATGACATAGAGTATCTGCTCATGTTGCGAAAGCCCGGAGGTTATAGAAAGCCAAGCGAGGAGCAGCGCGAACTCTCGAAGCTCGGAAAGGATGAGTATGCAAAGTGGTTTCGCTCCTTCTGGTCAGATATTAAGGGTGCGTCAACGAAGAACCACCCGGCTCCGTTTCCGGTTGAGTTGGCATACAGGCTCATTCGAATGTTCTCCTTCGTCGGGGACACGGTCCTTGACCCCTTTGGCGGCACATTTTCGACCACGCTCGCGGCGCTGAAAGCTAATCGCAATAGCATTACTAATGAGATTGACCGCGAGTACTTTCATTATGGTGAGACGCGACTACAAAACGAAGTCAACAAGCTGAGTAGCTTATTCGCTCCGTCAAAGCGGATTGAGATTATTATCGACGAAGGTCACCAAAACGTTCTGTGTAAAACCGCGTGATGCGTTCAATAAGGTGTCGTAGTGGTCAGGGTCGCCCGGTTGCGGAGCTGGAAAACCTGTGTACAGCGTGCAGCCGGCCTGGTTATCACAATCAACGACAAACGTACAGAAGGCATCAAAGCCCACCTGCCCTACATCATCTCGTATGCGCAAGCCGCGCAGATGCTGAATCATCCTTGCCGCTACGACAGGTTGGTCATGAGCGGACAAATGCAAGCTGTTCGCGTCTCGTTGGCGAAGCGGGGACACGAAGTTTGAAGCGATGTTGACCATCACAATACCGGCCGCAATGGTTTCCTGATCACCTTGGTGCACAATCTCGTGGGATGAACTTAACTCGTCAAATACGCGAGGCTGCGACTTCCCGTGCTCCGTCATGACTGCTTTGGCTTCACGGGCAATTAACAGCTTCGCTAGAGCGTTCTCACCCGACTTTCGTTGCTTGTTCTTAACCTTCCGAATTTGATTGCCCGCGACAGAGAGGACTGCTGGTTCGGCTGGAATGCCGACAGCGAGGTCCAGGGCCTTTGTTTTGCTGGTCGTCGCCCATGCATGCTTGACGTTAATTCCGTAGGCTACCCCGCCAGTAGAAGCTTGTTCTTGGAGGGATTGACAGCTCTTAAGCAAGTCAAGAATGACTAACTCGCAAAGTACGATCGAATGAAGGTCACTTCGGGGATGATACCGGTAGACGTGTGGTAGCTTCTTGTCTTTTTGTTCGTGAGTCGCCATCCAAGCGGCGACTTTCTCAGGTGCGCTCATGGACCTGGAATATAGACCTCGTTGCTTCCGTCTGGCAAAGTTAAAGGGAAATGCCCCTCAAAATTAATGCACGACGTTGGAATTGAAGCAGCTTGGTTTGGCCCAGGTGACACTCAGCTTTCTGAATCAGTGGCCCGCGAATATAATGAAAAACGCTGCCGGAGGCTAATGCGATTCGGAAGGAACTTGAAAGTGAGCTGGACTTCTGCCGAAAAACACAAAAGGAAAAATACTTGTAGTCGATGACGACCGCGCAATTCGCTGGACGCTGAGCGAAGCCTTGCGAAGCTGGAGCTTCACCCCGCTTGAAGCAGGCACTGTTGTCGAAGCCCTGGCGCAATTCAACAGTGAATTACCTGCGGCAGTGTTGCTCGATATTGACCTGCCAGACGGCTCAGGGCTGGATGTTTTACGCCAGATAAAGCAGGAGCGACCCGAGTCTGTCGTGATCATGATCACCGGAAACGTCTTGATAGATAACACCATCTCCGCGCTCCGCGGCGGGGCCTACGATTTCATAAGCAAACCGATCAGCCTCGAAGAACTCCGCGTGACGATTCGCAACGGGATTGAAGCGCATCAATTACGTCGCGAAGTTGACCAGGTACGTAAAGAGCGCGCGCAACAGTTCGCTTTTGAACAGATTGTGGGCCAATCGCCGGCAATGCAAAAGATGCTCTCGCTGGCGGCGAAAGTAGCCGAGAGTGAAGTGTCCTCCGTTCTGCTGCAAGGAGAATCTGGAACAGGTAAGGACCTTGTCGCCAAGGCCATTCACTACGGCTCGCGGCGCGCTGATCGCCCGTTTGTGGCGATTAATTGCGCGGCGCTCCCGGCTACTCTGATTGAATCAGAGCTCTTCGGTTACGAGAAGGGGGCTTTCACTGACGCAAAGGCACGCAAGGAAGGCCTATTCGAACAGGCTGAAGGCGGAACGCTTTTGCTCGATGAGATTGGTGAACTGGAACTTTCGTTGCAGGCGAAACTTCTGCGTGTGTTGGAGGAGGGAGCTTTCCGGCGTGTCGGTG
>CAZVHN010000355.1:0-4631 GCA_964626895.1 uncultured Chloracidobacterium sp.
AAACTACCGAGAGGCGTTGTCTCAAAGTGTGGTGCTGGAGTCGGTATTCACCAGTCTCGGCGTGTCAATTCTGACGGTGTTGTTTTGCGCTCTGGTGGGAATCCCACTCGCTTTTCTGTTCGAGCGCTACTCGTTTCCGGCACGCAAATTCTTCGCGGTTCTGGCGGCCCTGCCGCTAGTGCTGCCGCCCCTCGTCGGCACGGTAGCTTTTATTTTTCTGTGTGGCGAGTCAGGGATTCTGGCGCGGCTGGTACAGTCGGCCTTTTATCTGGAAACGCCACCCTGGTCGCTGCGTGGCTGGACGGCCTTGCTCCTGTTTCACACCTACACGATGTATCCGTTCTTTTACGTCCTGACCGGCGCCGGCCTGAGACGGATTGATGCGGGACTCGCAGAAGCTGGACGCAGCCTGGGAGCGGGATCTGTTCACGTGCTGTTCCGCATTGTCCTGCCACAACTCACGCCCTCGCTGGTCGCCGCTGGGCTTCTAACATTCATGACTTCGATGGCCTCATTTAGCGCTCCGCTTCTGTTTGGCGGCAGCGTGCGCGTGCTAACCCTCGAGATCTTCACCGCGCGCCAACGTGGCGACCTGGAGCTGGCCCTTACTGAAACAGTGATCCTGGCGGCGTTCTCTCTGGGCGCGTTGATCTTCTTTCAGCGTTACGAAGGGACTCGGAAGTTTGCCGCTGCCGCGATGAAAGGAACTGGCCGCCGACTTAGGCCTATTACCGGCGGCAAGGCTCGCACGGCAGCGATCGTTTGCGGAGTTCTCTTTGCGAGTCTGCTTGTCCTGCCGGTTGCCACGCTGATACTGGTCAGCTTCGCGCAGGATGGTCGATGGACCACCCAAACCTTGCCTCCCGCATACACGTTCGCCAACTACGCACGCATCCTGACAGAGAAAGACGCGAGTGAGGTTTTCATAAACAGTTTGTCGATGTCGGCGATTGCCGCGCTGGCGGCCTTGGTTTGGAGCTTCTGCGTCGCCACTCTAGCAATGGGAAAAGGCAGTCGCGCCTGGAAGCGTGTGCTGTCGCTGCTGGTACTCATTCCCTGGGCCTTGCCGGGAACGGTTGTCGCAGTCGCGCTGGCTGAAGCTTACGGCAAGCCCAGCCCTTTGCTGGGTTCATATATTCTGATCGGAACGTTCTGGATTCTGCCGGTCGTCTATTTTTTGCGCTTCATGCCGCTCGTCGTTCGCGCTGTGCAGGCAAGCATGGAACAACTCGATCCGGCGCTGGAAGAAGCAGCGGGAAGCCTGGGTGCGCGCTGGTGGCAGAGATTCCGGCGTGTTACTTTGCCGCTGGTTTGGCCCGGCGCGGCAGCGGGGACCTTATTGGCGTTTGTGATTGCCCTGGGCGAGTATGTGGCCTCGGTGCTGCTGTTTGTACCCTCGAATCGGCCGGTCTCGATTGCTATCGCCTCGGAGCTGCGCGATTTCAATCTGGGGGCGGCAGCCGCTTACGGCGTGGTTCTGATGGGTATCATAGCTGTTAGCATGATCGTCGCGGCAAAGTTTGAGCGCTGGCGATCGTGAGTGTTGGCGCGACGCAATTACTTGGCGAAGGTTCAAACGTCGCAGGGAACCGCAGACCTCTTCGCTAGCTGGCGGCCTTTTTGGAGTGCGGTGGCAAGCGAAGCGCGACACCGCTTTGGATAGGTTTGCGATAAACCAAAGCGCCGTCGCCGCTCCGCTCTGCCGGCGCACTCCAAAAGGATCTAAGTTTGAGCGCTGGCGAGCTTTTTGAAGTGGGGGGCAAGCGAAGCGCGACACCGCTTTGGATAGGTTGCGATAAACCACCGCGCCGTCGCCGCAAGCGAAGTGCGACCGTCTTAGATAGGTTTGCGATAAACCAAAGCGCCGTCGCCGCTTCGCTCTGCCGGCGCACTCCAAAGGATTGAGATGGAACGAGAAAAAACTATTCGTCGCGCGCCTGCGCCACTCGTTGAGAAGGTATTCCAAAACACGACTCTGTTGTGTCTGGTACTCGTCCTGGCGCTGGGCTGCTTGTTTTCATTTGCACCGCAAACGTCGGCTCAGGACCCTTTACCGTCCCCTGAGTCTTCGACATCTCTCTCGCCTTCGCCCACACCCTCGTCAACTGCTACGGTCCGCGCAATCGACAAGCCTGAGCTTCACCAGGCATTGCACGATCTTACAAACCCCTGGACGGTGATGTGTGTAGCCGCACATCCCGATGACGAAGACGGAACGACCCTGACCATTTTGCGACGCAAGCATGGCATACACACAGTTAGTCTGTTTTCCACTTACGGTGAGGGCGGACAGAACGCTGTAGGCCCGGAACTGTATGAAGAGCTGGGTGTGATCCGTGCCCGTGAGACAATTGAGGCCTCAAAGATCCAGGGCTCAGAGCCCTATTTTCTTGGCTTGCGCGATTTTGGATTCTCCAAGAGCGCGGAAGAAACCTTTCGTGTGTGGGGTCACGATGAAGCGCTCCGGCGCATGGTGTTCACGATTCGCGAGCTCCGTCCCGACATCATCATTACGAACCACGACACCTCACGCGGCCATGGTCATCACCAGGCAACTGGTCGCTTGATACTCGAAGCGTTCGATGCCGCAGCCGATCCCAAACGATTTCCCGAACAACTGCAAAGGCTGACTGTTTGGCAGCCCAGCCGACTTTTTGTTCGCAGCAGGACAGCCGGCGGCGCCGGCACTCCTTCGCCGAGTACTGCAAAAACTGAGAAGTTAATCACCGTCGATCCCAACGAACGCGATCCGGTGCGCGGAACAATCTACGCGGAGCAAGCTCTGGCGGCATTGCAACAGCATGCCTCCCAGGGGCCATGGCCAAAAACCATTGCCGAGCGCATGCGAGGTGAGAACAGCCTGCCAATAATCCGATACGCTCTGGTGCGCGAAGCACAGGGCGCGGAGCAGCTTCCTGTTGGTGCAAAAAGCTTTCTTGAAGGCTTATCACTTCCTGAGGCCATCAGCGAGCGGCTCGCACCTCCGACAATTGACGACCGCGCTTTGACAGAGTTTATCGAAGAGCCGAACAGAGTACTCATTGCCCTGATTGGCTGGCGGCGCAAGCAGCGGAACTTGACGAATGTCCCCGCAGAACATTCCCACCGCCAGGGGCTGACAATAGCTCGCGGAAATCGGGCCCTTGGTCTTACTTCAGGTATTACGTTGACCCTAAAGTCACACAATTCACTTCTCGTACCAGGTAGTCCGGCGCGGTTTACCGTCAGTCTGGCCAACACCGGCGAAAGGACCGTCCAGATCAAAAGGCTCTCTTTTCATAGTTGGGGCACTCGCGAACCGCTGGATGCCGCCGACCAGTTAGTCGCAGATAAAGAAACCAGCAACACAGTGGATTTAGTGACGCCCACTACAGCCATGCCTACCGTCCCGCCGGCCCAGCATCTTTACGATGGCAAGCTATTTGGTGAGCGATTTGTCGCTGATGCTGATCTGGAAATCGAGGGTGCGTGGTTTTCACTAAGTGCGGAAACGAGACTGGACATCGCGCCCGCTGTTGAGATCAAAGAAATTTCGCCGTCGCTTTACGTGTTTACCCCGGCAATCATCAACCGGCCCCTTGTTCTGAGAATCAAGCTCTCGAACAACCTTGCCAGACCGTTCCGAGGAACAGTGAAACTAAGCGCGCCCAGATATCACACCTTTGAAGTGGGACGCGAGATCATTCTTGAACCAAACGAAACCCGAGAGCTGACAATTAAATCCAACACCATTCCCATGGAGCGCGCGGCTACAAGCCTTCGCGCGCGCGACAGTTTTGGACAGTTCTTATTGTCGGTGGAATCAGAGGGGTCCTCACAACTAATTGCTCAGAGATCTCTTCCGGTGGTTTACAGTGAGTCGCGAGTGGTGAGGGACCTGAGAATCGGGTTCATACCCAGCTTCGATAAAACGCTCGAGCAGTCGCTGACCGCGCTGGGAGTTAACGCGAAGGAGCTGAGCATCGAACAGATCCAGAAGGGCGAGTTGGCCGATTACGACACGCTGATTATCGATAACCGTGGCTACCAGGCGCATCCGGAGTTAATCGCAGCAAACTCGAATCTGTTGAGCTATGTTCGAGAAGGTGGGACGCTGATTGTTTTCTATCATAAGACGGACGAGTGGAATCCCGATCCGGCCAAGGGTCGCCCCCAACTCGCGCCTTTTCCGATCATTTTAGGAAACGAACGCGTCACTCAAGAGACAGCGCCGGTCACATTCCTCGAGCCCAGGCATCGGTTGTTAGATTTTCCCAACAGAATTACTCGAGCTGATTTTGATCGCTGGATTCAGGAGCGCGGGCTTTATTTTCCAAAAGAGTGGGACCCTAAATATCAGACTTTGTTTGAAACGGCGGATCAAGGTGGACCTCCGCTGAAAGGCGGGCTGCTCGCCGCGAAATACGGGCGCGGGTATTACGTCTACACGAGCCTGGTGTGGTACAGGCAATTGGGGGCGGGCGTACCGGGAGCTTATCGGCTGTTTGCGAACATGATCAGCTACGGACATCCGAAAAAGAAGAGGTCAACCCGGCTCCCATAGGAACGGACTGACCTCTTGGATGATCTAAGAGTTTGCAGTGCCCCTCACTGCCTCTCCGCAAAGCAAAGTTCGCTACCTAAACCGCCTG
>CAZVHN010000356.1:0-5382 GCA_964626895.1 uncultured Chloracidobacterium sp.
ACCGCTTCGCTCTGCCGGCGCACTCCACATTTCGCTCTCTTCGTACGCTGAAAGGGTTTTTCAGCAGCCTGCTAGAGGACGCAATGTCTGATGTTATCAGCACGCAGTATACCCCCGCATCGCTTACAATCTGGCTGCGGATCCACAACGCTGATCGTTCGCAGAAGCCGCGCAAGTTTTCCCTGAGACCCCCTCAACCGAGCGTCCAATTCACTGCCGCAATTCTTTCTTTCTCAAGCGTTAAGATGTAAAACGAACGGTAGACGCACTCCCATGCATGTGTTAAATTCGACGCTGTTTAGCGACTAAGAAAGACGCGCGGAGGCAATCTGCCGCAAGCGCGGCCCGACCTTCAACCTTCACGGCCCGATCACATAGTGAAAAGCGTGACCCATTGCGCGTTTATGAAGGACTAAATGGCTAAGCGTGTCGGTTCCGGATCTTCTGACCCGAAGACAGAAGAGACCCCAAGCGCGCGAGGTGTGGTCGATCTCGCCCACGCGCGCGTGCGTCTGCGTTCAAAACATCCGGCCGAGGCTTCCCTCGTCGAAGAGCTGGATGAGGTCCGCTCGCTTCTCGATCAGGGACTCTCCACTGAAGCCCGCACTCGTCTAACTTCACTGATCACTGCCGCAAGCAAAAGCCCCACCGTGCTGGCGCTCGCCCGTTGCTCACTCGCCGCAGCCTTAGAGATGCAAGGCCATTACCGCGAGTCGCTGGCGTCCGTAGCAATGTACGAAACTCCCGAGTCGCGTGCCGGCCTCGACGAAGAAGCGGTTCGTTGCCTGCGCGTGCAGATTGGTCTCGCCTACAACTACAACGGAGATCACCCCAAGGCGATCGCAATTCTCAAGGCAGCCTTGCGCGATTTTTCCGAGAGTGGTGCGGAAGCCAAACTAGGACCAATCTACGCCGCCCTCGCACGCGTCTATCGGACCATCAGCGAGTATCCCATTGCGCGCGACTACGGTCAGCGGGCCCTGGAACACTTCCGTCAGACTGGCGAATGGCGCGGGCTTGCCGAAGCATACTTCGGAGTGGCCCTGGCGGACACGCAGGAAGGAAACTACGCCGCCGGTCTCGAAAATTTTGAGCAGGCGCTCGAGCTGGTTGGCGATCATCCCGCCAGCTATCTGCTGGGGAAGATCTACGCCAACATGGCCGGTGCGTGCTGGTTTCTCAAACGTCCTCAGGAAGGCATTCGCTATCTGGAGAAAGCCATCTCCTATTACGAGCGCACCGATCACAAATCCAGCGCTGCAGATGGCTACAACAATCTGGGAATCAACCTGATTCTGATCGGGCAATGGGAACGGGCCCAGGAGGCACTGGAACGCGCGCTCTCCCTCGCGTCAGAAGTCGACGAACGCGGCGCCAAGGTGCCAATGATTCTCGACTCCCTGGGCGAGCTGCACATGTTGCGCGGCGATCTGGACGAAGCCAAGTCTTACCTCGAGCGAGCAGTTGCTCTGGCCACCGAGAACGGGAACAAGTGGTATGCCGGCCAGGCTTTGCGCACTCTCGGGCGTTGTTACCTGGCAATGGACGATGCCGCGAAAGCTCTCGCACAGGGAAAAGAAGCCCTCGCGCTGGCGGAGATCATCGGCGATCGCCAGGCCATCTGCGAATCACGTCTGCTGCTGGCGGAAGCACATTTGCGCAATCATAAGTTTGATGAGTCCGCAACGGAACTTCGTAAGGTGACTGAGGAAGTGACCGACTCTCCGGCTGACCTCGGGTTCGCCGGCGAAGCGCAAAGACTTGCAGGCCTGCTGGCGCTGGGGCAGTCTGACGCCACCGCGGCGGCCCAACACTTCGGCAGCAGTGTTTCAGTCTTCGATATGCTCGGGGACCGCTATCGCGCTGCCCGTGCTTACTATGAGCTTGGCCGCGCCTGCGCCTTGACTCAGCCCAACCGGGCGATGGAACAACTTACGCGCGCTTGCAACACATTCCGTGAACTCGGCGCTCGAGTAGATCTCGCTCGCGCTGAAGAAGCCATCGATCATCTCGATCAAACGACGCTCACGCCAGATGTAGAACAGTCGGCTCTGACTCAACTCCTGACCTTGCGTCTGGCCGAAGCAGTGGCCTCCCGAGAACTGCTGTTGCGCGAGTTGGCCGCGATCATGCGCCAGGAGACTTCGGCCCAACGCGTGCTGATCACCGAACAAGGCGAACATCACCGCGCCCGCGTGGTCATCGCCCACGGCTGTACGCCGGCAGACAGCGCCCGGATCGCCGAAGAGCTGGATCAGTTGGACACTGAAGAAGATCGTGAGCGCTATTCGAAGAAGCACGACGCGGCGATCACCGTGCTCAAATCATCCAATGCTCCGCCGGCGATTCTCTACATTTCGCCCCGCAGCCGAGGCAAGCTGCCGGGCGGTAGGTCGATGGAGCTGCTGCTGCGCATCGTTGGTCTGGGGATGGATGTTTGTGCCTTGCGAGCGGGTCATCAGAAAGGCACCGGGTCACAACAGCCGGCCGAGCTTGCGAGCACGAGTCTAATGCCGGGCTTCATCCATTCGAGTCCGGCGATGACGCGGCTTGTGGAAGAAGTGCACAAGATCCGATCGTCGGATGTGACGGTGTTAGTGACCGGCGAATCGGGCACCGGCAAAGAGCTGGTAGCGCGGGCGATTCATGCCATTTCGACGCGTCGCTCCAAAGTCTTTGTGCCTTTTAACTGCACCGCGGTACCAAAGGAACTTTCCGAAGGCTATCTCTTCGGCTACCGACGCGGCTCGTTTACCGGCGCCGTCACGGATTCGCAAGGTGTCATCCGCACCGCGGCCGGCGGCACGCTTTTCCTGGACGAGATTGGAGACCTGCCTCTAGACCTGCAGCCGAAGCTGCTGCGCTTTTTGCAGGAAGGTGAGATTCAAGCTCTGGGCGAGCAGCGACCCGCCAAAGTCGACGTGCGCATCATTGCGGCCACCAATACGGATTTGGAAGAGATGGTGGCCCAGGGCCGGTTCCGCGAAGACCTATACTATCGTCTGAACGTGATCAGGTTACGCGTCCCGCCGCTGCGCGAGCGTCGCTCCGAGATCCCGACGATAGTTAACTACTACATCAACCACTATTCTTCGAAGTTTGGACGGAAGGACATTCAGATCACTCCGCAGTCGGTGGATCTGCTGATGGTATGCGACTGGCCGGGCAACGTGCGCCAGCTCTGCAACGAGATTCAGCGCATCGTGGCCCGCGCCGAGGACGGGACCACGATCACTCCCGAACAACTCTCGCCGGAGCTGAAGCGTACTTCTTCTCCAGTGTCTCCTGCGGCGACGGTAGCCACGCTCGGATCAATGCCCGCCACCTCTATTCAACATGTCACGCTTGCTGACGCGTTGGCGGAAGTTGAGCGCCGGATGATCTCCGAAGCGTTGCGCAAACACGGCGGCAACATCTCGCGCGCGGCCCGCGAACTCGGCCTTACTCGACGCGGTCTCTACCTCAAGCTGGAGCGCCACTCCCTTAGCGCCAGCGCCTAAATTGTCAGAACCGCGAGCGGTAGCGACCGGGTCCAAAACTCAACTGGGCGAATCGATCCCACTTGGGACATTTCCCGTTGGATGTACAAAGACTTGGTGAGAGGTCGTTGAGTAATCTTCGGTCGCTACCGCTCGCGGTTTTTAATTGAGTACTACTGTGAGTTAAGCCCAACGTCAGTTCCGGAGGGCCTTCCTGCTAGCGGCTCCGCCGCAACCCTTGCGGAAAAGCCCTATGGCTTTCCGTCCTGCGCCATTTTCTTCGAGGCTACGCCTCTTTGCGGCGGCGTTACTGTGAGCTTCGGGCGCTTCCCGCCGTCAGCTTACTCTTTGATTTTTGGGGCTATGCCCCCCCGGGGCCGGAGCCCCATTCATCAAGAACGACTTTGATGGAAGGGCGTAGCCGCTTCCTCACATCGGGCGGCGAAGCCGTAACGATGATCGCTCACCTGGGCGGCGGCACCTCACGACTGCAGCTCAGGCTATCGATTCATCATAAGTAGCACACGCGCGTGAGGAAACTCTCAGTGGCACTCTGCAACTGTGGACCAGCTTGTTCGTTCACTGCCCGTTCTCATTCAAGCACGCGCGCAGATGCCGAACTCTGCGCCGCCGCTCAACAAACTGCTCGCAGCACACTCAAACTCACTGTAGTTCCACCTCGCCGCACCGCGATCCTTGTCTGCCCACCACCAAAGATAAGGCTTTCTTGCCTTACCACTCGCCTGCAACCTCGCACTCTGCTGCCGCACGACTTAACGCCAGACGACTGCTCCATTCAATCCCCATAGGCCTGATCGCGGTTTCGTCCAACTGCATTCCTTCCGCAGTGCTCGCCGAAGAGCACAGAAGCGCTCATCTCCCTCTTGACTCTCGGCGAGACTGCGGAAAGAATCCTATTCGTTGGGCGGACTGCCGCAGAATGGGAGGTACAAGCAATGTCAGCGACGGGTACGAGTTCCAATGGTTCCCCTTTCGATCCAAAGAGGGCGGAGGCCTTCGCTGGTCGCCTGTTGAGCGCGCTCAACGACGGCGCGTTGTGCCTGATGGCCTCCATCGGCCATCGCACTGGCCTCTTCGACGCGATGCGCGATCAGGCGCCGCTGACGTCGCCGGAGATCGCCTCGCGGGCCGGGCTCAACGAGCGCTATGTGCGCGAATGGCTCGGGGCGATGGTCACCTCGGGCGTCGTCAGCGTCGATCCGCAAAGCGTCCGTTACCAACTGCCGCCGGAGCACGCGGCGTACTTGACGCGGGCGGCCGCGGCGGACAACCTGGCCGTTTTCGCTCAGTATGTCCCGCTCCTCGGCAATGTAGAGGACGACATTGTCGAGTGCTTCAAGAACGGCGGGGGCGTATCCTATGAGAGATTCCCTCGCTTCCATGCGGTGATGGCCGAAGAAAGTGGTCTGTCCGTTCTCTCGTCACTCGAGGCCCATATCCTTCCGCTTATCCCAGGTCTGGCTGAGCAACTCGGGCGCGGCGTGCGAGGGCTTGATGTCGGATGCGGCAGCGGTCGCACCCTGAACCGGCTGGCCGAACTCTTCCCGAAGAGCCGCTTCGTGGGAATGGACCTTTCGAAGGCAGCCATTGGGGCCGCGCGTGACGAGGCTTCGGCCAAGGGACTGAAGAACGTCGAGTTTGCGGCGGTCGATCTCGGCGACTTCGACCGGACGGCGGAACCCGAGTCGTTCGACTTCATCACCACGTTCGATGCCGTGCACGATCAGGGCCAGCCGCTGAGCGTCTTGAAGGGCATTCACCGGGCGCTCGAGCGCGATGGCGTTTACCTGATGCAAGACGTCAAAGGATCGAGCCACGTCTATAACAATATCGGCCACCCGCTCGGGACAGTCCTCTACACCGCGTCGTGCCTCCACTGTAT
>CAZVHN010000357.1:0-2357 GCA_964626895.1 uncultured Chloracidobacterium sp.
TCGCCGCTCTTCTTGCCTAGTTTCCCTTCGTTTACCATGCGCCGGAGAACCTCAGGGGGGCGAAAAGCTTCCGAAGCAAGTGTGCGGTGTAGATACTCTGCGATATTGAGTCGAACATCAAGGCCAACCAGGTCTGTCAGCTTCAGCGGACCCATCGGGTGGTTGTAGCCCAGTTCCATTGCTTTATCGATATCCTGTGCGCTCGCCACACCTTGTTCCAGCATGCGCATAGCTTCGAGTCCGAGCGCAACACCCAGGCGGCTGGAAGCAAACCCGGGCACATCTTTGACAACAATTGGTTCTTTTCGCAGGCGCCGGCTAACTTCCCGCGCAGTTGCCACCGTCTCTGGACTGGTCGCCTCGCCGACTACGATTTCAAGCAGACGCATGACATGGACCGGATTGAAGAAGTGCATGCCCACTACTCTCTCAGGATGCCGCGAACTTTTTGCGATCTCGGTGATCGAGAGCGATGAAGTATTGGACGCGAAAATGAACTGCCGGTCAGAGCCTGATTCAAGCTCGCGAAGTATGGTTTGTTTCAGCTCCAATCGTTCGGGAACCGCTTCAACAATCAAATCCGCCTGGTAGAGCTTGTCTAAACGTGTGGTGCCGTGAATGTACTCGAGAGTCTGTTCGCGATCGGCTTCCGTGAGTTTGCCTAGCTGAATTCCCTTGGCCAGGTTGCGTTCGATGGCCCGAATTCCGTGAGCCAGCGTATCTCGATCGACATCGCGAAGGATGACTCGGTAGCCAGCGGCTGCGGCAACCTGGGCGATGCCGTGGCCCATCGTGCCTGCGCCAATCACGCCGATCGTTTCAATCGTTTGCGGATCGCTGGCTGCTTTCAAAGCTTTTGCCAAACTCCCCCGTCTATCGAGCTTATCCGGATCCGTAACGCAGTAAGCCCTGGTTCGACTACTTCAGTATCCGTAGTTATACTATATGCTCAACCGAAAAGGCCATACTGATATGCATTTAGTGGCAATATTTTAAGGCTTAGGCGAAAGGATTGAACGATACCTAATGAGCAAACAAACGCTCCACCGGGAGGTTGTCATCATTGGTTCCGGGCCAGCCGGCTTGACCGCCGCCATTTATTCGGCGCGCGCTAATCTCAAGCCACTTTTGATCGACGCCCCGGTCGATGCTGAGAAACAGACAGCGCCGGGCGGGCAGTTGATGATTACCACTGACGTTGAAAACTATCCAGGGTTTGCGGAAGGCATTCAAGGCCCCGATCTAATGGCCGAGTTTCGCAACCAGGCCGAACGTTTTGGAACTGAGTTTCTCGAAACCTGGATCGACAAAGTTGAACTTCAGGAGCGGCCCTTTACTCTCCACACCAGCGAGCATGTGATCCAGACCGAAACGCTTATAATCGCCTCCGGCGCTTCGGCGAAATGGTTGGGTATTCCCGGTGAAGCCAAAGTTCCAGATGGCTTGGGCGGTAATGGAGTTTCCGCCTGTGCCACCTGCGACGGACCACTGCCGTCATTTCGCAACAAACCGCTGGTGGTAGTCGGCGGCGGCGACACCGCGATGGAGGAAGCAACATTTTTGACTCGCTACGCCTCGCGCGTGTATGTGGTTCACCGCCGAGATAAACTGCGAGCGTCAAAAATTATGCAGGATAAGGCTTTTCGTAACCAGAAGCTCGAGTTCATCTGGGACACTGGCGTTGAGGAAATCCTGGGCACTCCGGCTGACGGAGTAACGGGTGTTCGGCTGCGTAACTTAAAAACCGGCGAAGAGCGTATTTTTCCATGTTCAGGCGTCTTCATAGCCATTGGCCACAAACCAAACACCGAGTTATTCAAAGGACAGATTGAGACGGATGAAGTCGGGTACATCAAGACTTCAGGCCTTTCAACGACTACCAATATTCCTGGAGTGTTTGCATCCGGGGACGTGCAGGACTCAGTTTATCGTCAGGCTGTAACCGCTGCCGGAACCGGGTGTATGGCGGCGCTCGACGCCGAGAGGTTCCTGGACCATCTTCCGGTGACGATGCCTTCCGGTGAAGAGGTTACGATCGAAGGTGAGCACATAACTCCTGACCACGAAGCCACAATCACACCCGACGGCCATATCATTCCCAATAAGATTGAGTGTGCGGCTCCTGGAGACTAAAGCCGAGATCAGTGCTGCGGGTCCGGGGCGGTAGCCCCGGGGCAGTAGCCCGACTGTCAAGGAGGGCTCCTCAAGACACCCAGACTCTACAGGCAGTCCGAACAACCAACTCGCCATCTACCCATCTTGCCGAGCCCTCCTTAACAGTCGGGCTACTGCCCCGCTCGCTACGCTCGCGCATTCCAACTAGCCCGGTACGCGCCACACTCGCAAGCTCCTACTGC
>CAZVHN010000358.1:0-3200 GCA_964626895.1 uncultured Chloracidobacterium sp.
CCGTCCGGCGTTACTGTCAGCGGGACCGCTTGGGTGGTTTCAACAATTGCCATGACGCGAATTATAGTCGGTTTTTACTGGGGGCGAAGCGCCAGACCTTGGGTCTCAAGGTGAATATTCTGGTGTTTAGCAGTGTCACTCGCCGTAACGGCTTAAATATAGCTTACTTTCACACTCAATTAGGCCCAGGCGGACTTGATCACTGCCAGCCCCCCGAAACCCACAGAGTCTGGCGTATACTGGCGCACTAGTGAACGGCTGCAACTTGTAACAAATGTTAATGTTTGTGCACGCACCGTACTAGACGCACACGTTCAAGGGCGGGTTCGATCCCCGTCGCCCGCTCCAGAATTCCCTACGAAAGTAGGAGTTTTCGTGCCGTTCAAGACTTTGTCGATAGTGAAGGGAGGCTCGAAGTATCACAGTGATCTCAAATTACTAGGTGCCGTTCGGGTATATTGTCCCCCCGTACGACGGCCGCGCGGGAAACGCGGGGTTCGAGGTCAATCGCCCGTATAAACCGCTGCTATCACGTCATGTAGAATTCCCACGCGATACGATCAGGATCTTTAAAGGCCACATATCTCTTACCCAGAGTCTCGTCGAGTTTTACACCCGTGTTCTCAACGCCTTCTGCCGAAAGCGCTGCGGCCACCCTTTCCAGCTCAGCTTCATCCTCACAAGCCAACGCGACATGATCGAGCCCGACTCTTAGCGGGTTGAACTTATCGCCCTCAGGCGTCCCAGCTTCAGGACCACGAACAACAAGAGCTGTCGCACCGGCACGAAAGATAACCAGGGTCGGCAGCTCCATGATTATTGGGAAGCCGAGCGTCTCTGAGTAGAAAAGCTTTGACCGGTCGAGGTCTCTGGAACGGAGGGTAAAGTGGTGGAGGCCGGGGGTCTTGATATTGATTGCCATATGCTGCTCCTATCCTCACATTAAGGCGAATGCGATAGCCTGCTCCAGCGTCATTGCGCGTCCCTGTTCGCACGCTGAAGCGAAGGCTTCATCCTCCAGCATACCGCGCGCGCGCGCTTTACTGCGGTCAGACTGCTCCTGTCCAGAAGCAGAAGGTTGAATATTAAGAACTTCACGCTGGGTCGCCGCCCACTCGAATAGTTGTATTGCGCGCTCAAATTGATTCTCCGCCATGGCTACCCTGGCCAGTCCCTCCAGACACTCAGTGATGCCATGCTTGTCCCCGATCTCACCTCGGATAGTCAAGCTCTCTTTAAAAAAGGACAATGCCCTTTCATAGTGACCCTGGTCATACGATAGGTTTGCCAGGGTACATTGCGCAGAGGCGACACCATACCTGTCTCCTATCTCCCGGAACGTGTTCAGACTCTCATCCAGAAGTGTCGCCGCCCGCTGCTGGTCGCCCTGGTCACGTGTCACATTCCCCAAAATGCAGAGGGCGACGGCGAGACTATACTTGGCCCCTATCTCCCGGCAGATGGTCACACTCTCTTCCAGGAGCGCCGTTGCTCGCCGAGAGTTACCCTGATCGTACCAGACCTCCGCCAGCCGGTAGCCCGAATAGGCGAGCAGTTGCTTGTCACCGAGTTGTTTGAATAACTCAGTAGCCTCTTCCAGCAGTGCCCTGGCTGGTTCAAAAAGGCCCTGCTTTTGCATGGCCCATCCCAGATTGGTTTGTGCAAAGGCGATGCCCCGTTTATCTTCCAGTTCCCGCCGCAAGCAGAGGCTTTCTTCATGAAAGGAACGCGCTGCGTTATAGTCGCCCTGGTGGTGAGCTACAAAGCCAAGATTGTTGAGCGAGTGAGCGATGCCTTGTTTGTTACGTAGCTCCCGGTGTAAGGCCAAGCCTTCTTCGGAGAGCGAGCGTGCCGCCGTGTAGTCGCTTTGACGCCACGCCATCCATCCGAGATTGGTGAGCGATGCCGCGATCCCCTCCTTGTTCCCTGTCTCCTGCCAAATCGCTAAGCCTTCGTCGAAAAGAGAACGTGCCGCCGTATAGTCTCCTTGATTCTGGGCCAGAGTGGCTGCACTGGTGAGCAATTTCGCCCGCATCTCTGTGCGTGCGGCTGGGCCCGTCAACCCTAGGAACTCTGCTAATCGCTCACGGCCCTCGCTGAGATAACTGTGCATAAGCCAGAAGCGCCCGAGCGCCCCAGCGATCCGCGACCCGAGCTCGACCTCTCGGTTCTCCTTGGCCCAACGCACCGCTGCCCGAAGGTTGCCATGCTCCGTCTCCAGTCTGTCCAGCCATATCCCCTGGTTCGCACCCGATAACTCGGGCTCGACCCGCTCTATCAGCTCCAGAAAGAAGTTGGCGTGCTGCCGCTGGACCGTGTTCGTCTCCTTGCTTGCTTCCAGTTGCTCCAACCCATACTCTCTAATGGTTTCCAAAATCATAAAGCGAGGTTCGCCGTCAGTCTGCTCGGTTTGACGCACCAAGCTTTTGTCCACCAAAGCTGCCACGCTCTCCAGGATATCGATCCTGGTCTCGGCTGCGATGCTACACACCGCCTCTGCCGCCTCCAGCGTAAGACCTCCAACAAACACAGCCAGTCGTCGGAACAACATCTTCTCGTTTTCATCTAATAAGTCGTAGCTCCACGCAATGGTGTTCCGCATCGTCTGCTGGCGCGCTGGTAAGTCCCGTGGTCCACCTATCAGCAGTTTCAACCGATTCTCCAGCCTCGCCAGCATCGCTTGCGGGGGTAAGACTTTTACATGTGCAGCGGCCAACTCAATTGCCAGCGGAAGACCGTCGAGCCGAGTGCAGATGTCCGCGACGATCTGGGCGGTTCCATTCTTGATCTCAAAGTCGGGTTTCACGGCACGCGCTCGCTGGATGAAGAGCGCTATGGATGCGTACTGTAATAAGGCTTCGGCGGACTGCGAACTTGCAGGGTCGGGAAGCGCCAGCGGTTGCACTGAAAACTCATATTCACCGTGTAAATGTAAGACCGCGCGACTTGTAACCAGAACTTTCAACTGATGGCAAGCTGCAAGTAATTCGGTCACCAGCGGCGCGGCTGCGAGTATTTGCTCGAAGTTGTCGAGCAACAGCAGCATCTCCTTGTCGCGCAGATATCGCTTCAGCCCCCCTACAAGCGGCATGTCGCTAGCTTCCTTAATGCCCAGCGTCTGAGCGATGGCGGAGACCCCTAAATCAGGATCACTTATGGGGGCTAGGGCGACGAAGAACACACCGTCCGCGAAATCTTGA
>CAZVHN010000359.1:0-2830 GCA_964626895.1 uncultured Chloracidobacterium sp.
GCGCCGCGTCATCGATGCCGACAACCAAACTGGTTAATATCGTCGCCTTCCAAACCGTGCTGAAAACCCCGGCAAAGCCCATTCCCGAAAACCACAGATACTCGGTGTAAAGGTAAGCGAAGGCGAACCACGCCGCGACCCCCAATCCGATGCCCGGAAGGACGAGCGCCCACGTGGACGGTTTGACCGCGAACGCCACTTCTCGCTGTTTCTTTGGTTGTTTTCCGCCAACCATTTTTCCCTCAAAGTCGATCACTGTTTCCACTGTACTCATCGCTGTATCTCCCATCGTAGTAAACATGGCACTTAGTTAAAGCGTTCTTTCCATCTGAGTTGCTTTACCAGCTTGTAACTTTGTATGCCCTGAGTTCTTTGCTAGTCACATTCGCAACACCTGTGCCGCGTCCCAGTACCAGCAAAGTCATCGGGTGGATCGTAGCCTTGTTCTTGACTTAGCGAGATTAACCGCTATGCGGAAGGAAAATGAGTGGATTTAGATATTTTCAGAGTTCCAACTTGGGACAAGGCTGTGACAATGTGCGACGATCAACCTGTTTGGGGAAAATTTTCTTCTTTCAAAAACTAACCGGATGATTTGCTTCGTTTCCGAAATAAATCATCCGGCTTTTATCGTCGAATAATTCGTCTGCGCGATCCAGGTGAGCTCGCATCAAATGCGGAGAAGGAATCAATCCCATCTGCCTGGCGCCACCGAAACTGGTTTCCGCTAAGCACTTCCCCGTCATCAAACAACAGTGAGCGGGTGCATAGCATTCAGCCCCGCGGCGAAGCGATCAAGCACAGCGCACTCCTCATCGCATATCCGACTGTCAAAATCGCCTAAATCCGAGCTGTTGCTTGATGCGCCCGCCACGCGCTCGCAGAAGGAGAGCAAGTCCAACTCGTCCACTTCACGCAGTTCAGACGGAAACATCTCGAACGTAGTCATGACGGCCTGGAATGAACGCGCGAAAAAATCATTTGACGGTCTGGTGTCGAGCAAATCAGTCACCCGTTGGTAAGCCGGGCTGCCAGAACGTATGCCGCGCCAACGGGCAGCGTTCGTGATGACACGGCGTTCGCTCTTCGTCACATTGCCTTCCGCCCACGCCATTTCGATAAGAGGAATGAGCGGCAGCATTTGCGCGGTCTCAGCGGTGTAACCAAGTTCGTGCAAGTCACGCAGCACACTCACGTCAGTGATGCCGGTCGTCTCGGCGATGTTGAGACAGTCGCAGGCTACGCGGATGCCCGCTTCGTTCAGTTCCGCCGCGATGCGCTTGACCATCTGCACTTCTTCGTCGCAGATGCGGCGTCCGCCGCTCACATCACAAGGGCTACCGCCGGAAGTCCCGGCGATTTGCGCGCAGAGATCGACCGTATTCCAGCGATTCAGTTCGCGCTCGTCAGATGGCAGGCTGTGAAGCACTGCGCACAAGAGCGTGAAAGAGTTTTTGTAAAATGCTTGGGTCGGCTCGAAGTCGAGCCAGCCGGAAAGCCTCTCGTAAGCGCGACTTCCCGGTGCAATGCCCTGCAAGTGCGCGGCTTCGAGAACAAACCTACGCTCGCGCCGCGTCACCATGCCTTCGGCCCATGCCGTCCGTACGAGGGGCACAAGATACAAGAGCGGTAAATCTTCCGGCTCGTAATTGAAGCGATGAAGCGTAGCGAAAACAGCACCGTTTGTGCCCTCGATGTTGGCGGCGAACCCGCCGCGTTCAATTTCGGGTTGTGTGTCGTCGCTCCTATTGAGCGACGCTCTGTTTGAAAGCGAGTTCAAGGCTTGGCCCTCTTTGTATCCGTCGGTGAATAGATTATCGATGGCGAATGTTTCGTTGTTGTTGTACACGATGCCTCCACTGTCTTGAGTTCTGACCATCTCCGGTTTTCGCCTTCATTACAGCCTCAAAGGTTCAACCCTAGTTAAGAACAAATTGCGCGGGTCGAAAGCGCACTCAAAGCCAAATCATCACGCCGATTAAGAGCAGGGTCATCGCTAACCATATCGCCAGCCCGTATTGCTCCAATGCGGCGTGCAGCGTGCGCACCGTGCTGATTTCCGCCGCGAAAAAACCGGGCGTGTCATCTGTGGCGCGTTTCTCCTCGGCACTACCGCGCACGATAAGCCGTTTGCCTGGATGTGAGTAAGTGAGCGCGTCGCCCGCCAATAGCAATCTGCCGCCGAAAAATCCTTTAAGCCCAGGCCGCTTGAGACGATATGACACCTTCCGGAAGTAGGGAGCGAAATGCACCTCGCTGATTGTGCCGATCAGTTTGCCCGCGTCGGTAATGACGGGGACGCCCAGCATCTTCCTAATAGCGCGCACGCTTTGTGTGAGCGCGTCGCCGAGTTTTGTGCGACGCTGGAGCGCACGTTCGCGCGTCAATAGTGCAACCGAATCAAGTGTCGCTTCATGCCACGCCACGGCGCTCATAACTGAATCCCGAGTTTTGATAAGGAATCCGAGCAACTCGCCACGTACCGGGTCAACGATGATGTCGGCGACCCGCCCTATGCTTTGCCCGGTCTCAACATCGATCACGTTTAATCCGACTATGCCGGTAGCTACATTGATCGTTTCAGCCATGCTCATTTCGCCGTCTTCTCTCTTCCGCTCATGTCCGACCTGCCGCTCAAGGTAAAATCTTCAGCCGGACGTGTTACAACTCGGATGCCACAGCTCCGCGTGCTGCCAACATCCGCATATCACCGTCTGTTTACGGCGTTCGCGCCGCGCGAGAACTTATTGTCGGCGCGCTCCAGCTGTGGCAAGTTGGGACAACACCGTTGCCGCATGCGTCAATGAAAAGAATGATGGACCAAGGCGGA
>CAZVHN010000360.1:0-8638 GCA_964626895.1 uncultured Chloracidobacterium sp.
CGTGGAGAAGATATGGAAACGAGTTTGAAGCTCGCGAACGCGACCGCCGCGCTGAAGTGTCGCGCTTTGGGTGCGCGGACGGCGCTGCCGACGCGCGTTGAGTTGGATGAGTTCCTTATGTCAGCCAGGCCGATCTGATCACCAACCAACCCGCAGAAGCACTACGACACCATCAGGCTCCCTTTGGTCGAGCGGCCTCGCCCAGGTACTTTCGGAAGTGAGCCAGCACGCGCTGCCACGCATCTCTTGCAGCATTAGCATCGTAAACTTCAGGCCTGGTGTCATTGAAGAAGGCGTGGTCGGCATCATAGCAGACGACTTCGAGCGGCAGGTTGTCTTCGCGCGCCGCCTTTTTCAATACCTCAACTTTTTCCGGAGTGATCCAATTGTCGCGCGCACCCGCAAAGAAGATAGTCGGCACTTTCAGTTTAGCGAGCACCTTTTCCTCGGGGATGTCTCCGTAGAAAGGAGCGGCGGCTGAGAGTTCGCTCATCTCGCACGCCGCACGCAACGCGAAGGTGCCGCCCATGCAGTAACCGGTAATACCGATCTTTTGTGCACCAAAGGCCCGGGTCTTCACAATCGCCTCGCTGATTGTTTCCAGGCCGTCCACGGTGTCGAGGTCGTGCATCAGCCGGGAAGCCTCTTCTGAATCCTTAGCGACTTTGCCGCGATACAGATCCGGCGCCACGCAAATACAACCTTCCTTGGCGTAACGGCCGGCAAGGTCGCGAATGTGATCATTAATGCCCCACCATTCATGGATCAATATTACGGCAGCGGTGGTGTCCCCGGCTGGGCGCGCAACAACGGCGGTGGTTGCGCCTCTGGAAGTGTTCAGGTTGAGTGTTTCAGTGTTCATCTTAGGATAGCCCCCTTCGATATTTGGCCCCGATTAGAAAGTTGACTGCGATACTGGGATTATATGTTAGAGGCAGGCAAAAAAAATACTTCGCGGCGCGGCTTTGGCCCCCGATGCTGTATGAAACTGCCGCTTCAATGGTATAAGACTGCCGCTCCGAAGATTTGCTCGCTTCTCGACCGCGCGTGCCCGTCAGAACAGGGAGCGGTAGCGGCTTGGTCTCAACTGGGAAACACACAACCCGGTCGCTACCGCTCGCGGTTCTGACAGAAACAACCAATCGGTTTCCCAAGGAAGGTATATGAAACTGTTTACTCAGGCATTTATCGTGATTGCCCTGGCTGCGGTGGGTCTGTTAGCGGTTAATGGAAGACGGCCCGAGGCTCAAACCACCGCCGATGTAGTTTTTAAGAACGGAAACTTCTACACCGTCAACTCCAGCAAGCCTAAGGCTGAAGCCGTCGCGGTCAAAGCAGATCGCATCGTGTTTGTCGGCTCGAACCGCGAGGCGCAACGCTACGTCGGGCAAAGCACGCGCGTAGTAGATCTCAAGGGCAGCACCGTGGTACCGGGAATGACGGATGCTCATCAGCACCTGCCCGGCGTTGGCTTCCGTGAGATGACGCTGAATCTCGAAGGCGTTACCAGCCTTGAAGACTTTCTCGGCAAAGTGAAAGCGCGCGTTGACCAGGCACGCCCGGGCGAATGGGTAACCGGTCGGGGCTGGATTGAAACCTTCTGGAAACCGCCTGTCTTTCCGACTCGCGCAGACCTCGACAAAGTTGCGCCAAATAATCCGGTAGTTCTTACCCGCGCCGATGGGCACGCATCGGTGGTCAACAGTGCTGCCTTGAAGATCGCCAAGGTCGATAAAAACACACCGAGTCCCTTCGGTGGGGAAATCTCTAAAGACAAACAAACTGGCGAGCCAAACGGCATGCTATTGGACGCCGCGCAAGGATTGGTGAGGCGTCATATCCCTGCCACCACTCCGGCAGATGCTGAGCGCGCAATCGAGCTTGGCGTCAAGCGTAATGTCGAGCTCGGCTGGACGCAGATTCAGGATGCCGGCGGTGGTTACCAGGAAATCGATCTCTACAAAAAGCTTTACGGCGAAGGCAAGATCAAGTTGCGCATCTACAAAGCCGTGCATGGACCGGGTGCGAGCGCCGCACGGCTGCTGGCGGAAGGACCAACGATCGGCGATTTCGATAATCGATTTACGCTGCGTACGATCAAGGTCGTTTCTGATGGCGCGCTCGGTTCGCGAGGCGCGGCCCTGCTGGCACCTTATTCAGACGCACCTGACACCTCAGGCTTTCTCACTGTCAAACAGGAGGACCTGGGCCCCATGCTGCAGACGGCGCTGAAACAGGGGATCCAAGTGGAGACACACGCCATTGGCGATCGCGCCAATCGCTTCGCGCTCGACGAATATGAGAAAGCTTTCAAGGCCGTGCCCCGCGAACAACGCAAGATCGCCGAACCGCGTTGGCGCATCGAGCACGCGCAGATAGTCGACCCATCAGACATCCCGCGCTTTGCCAAACTAGGTGTGGTTCCTTCAATGCAACCTTCGCACGCAATCGGCGACCTGCATTTTGCGCCGAGCAGAGTGGGAATCCCGCGCTTGGCCGGGGCGTATGTGTGGCAGACGTTCATCAAGTCGGGTGTAGCAGTTGCTGGAGGCTCGGACGCGCCGGTGGAGCGTGGTGAGCCTATGATTGAGTTCTACGCAGCAGTGGCCCGCAAGGACCAAAAGGGCTTTTCCGGTGAAGGCTGGCATCCTGAGGAGGCCGCCACTCGCGATCAGGCGCTTAAGATGTTCACGATTTGGCCTGCCTTCGCAGCCTTTGAAGAAAAGCTTCGAGGCTCAATCGAAGTAGGCAAACTCGCCGACTTCACAATCCTTTCAGCCGACATCATGAAGATTCCCGAGATGGAAATCTTGAAGACTCGCAACCTGATGACTGTAATAGGTGGCGAGATTGTTTATGAAGCGAAGTAGAGGTGCCCCAGTATCGGTGGGTCGATCCCCAACACGCCCGCCGCATGTCATGAAGTCAGTACCACCGCGCGGTAGCGGGTGGGTCCGTACGTTGAAGGATGCGCATCACATACCCACCCGCTACCGCGCGGTGGTACTGACCTCATGACACCCACGACCGAGTTATTACGAAGTCTCTGCCCGTGGGTGGGATTCCATTAGGAGTATCGATCCCCAATGAATAACTTCCCAACTGCTCACAAGTCTTCGCGCCGTAACTTTCTCTCCCTGGCCGGCAAAAGCCTCGGTCTTGCCGCGCTGTCTTCATCAACAGTCGCCTCTCTTCTGAGAGATGTTCAAGCGGCGACGAAAAGCGTCGCGCATCTTTCGCCGCGGCAGGTGGCAATGGATGAAGATTTCTGGGCCGTTATTCAAAGATCTTTTTCGGTCACGCGCGGCATCATCAACTTGAACAACGGCGGCGTATCGCCCAGCCCGCGTATCGTTACTGAAGCGCTGGTGCGTTACATCTGGCAACAGGAGGATGCGACGGCTTACACCATGTGGCAAATCCTCGAGCCGCAATCGGAAACGATCCGGACCGGGCTGGCGGAACTATTCGGGTGCGATCGCGAAGAAATCGCCATCACCCGAAACGCTTCCGAGTCCCTTGAAATTCTTTTGATGGGCATGGACTTCAAACCGGGCGACGAGATTCTCACTACCACGCAGGATTACGGGCGCATGGTGACTACCCTGCGCCAGCGCGAAAAGCGTGAAGGTCTGGTTTTGAAGTTAGTCAAAATTCCGATCCCACCCAGAAATCTTAACGAGATCACCGCAGCGTTTGCAGCGGGGATTACCGGCCGCACGCGTCTGATCCTGATGTCGCACATGGTTAACATCACCGGCCAGATCACGCCCGTGAAAGCCGTCTGTGAAATGGCCCGCGCCAAAGGAATCGAAACGATTGTCGACGGCGCTCATTCCTTTGCGCAATTTGATTTCCAGCAGAAGGACATTGGCTGCGACTACTTCGGCACCAGCCTGCACAAGTGGCTTTACGCGCCAAAGGGTACGGGTCTGCTTTACGTAAAACGGGACAAGATCCCCAGCATCTGGCCCTTGATGGCTGCTGAATCGAAACAGGCCTCAGACATCCGCAAGTTTGAAGAGATTGGCACGCATTCCGCCGCGCCCCGGCTGGCGATTGGTGAAGCCCTGCTTTTCCACAACGGGTTGGGAGGAAAGCGCAAAGAAGCGCGCCTGCGTTATCTGGCCCGCTACTGGATGAATCGACTCAAGGATGTACCGAAGGTGAGCTTCAACACTTCATTTGACGACAACCAGTCGTGCGCCATAGCCAATATTCACATTGAAGGGACGAATCCTTCGGCCATCGGCAGCTATCTATTCGACAAACATCGAATCTTCACAACGCCTATCATCCATGACGAATTCAAGGGCATCCGCATCACACCCAACGTGTATACGACCCTGGGCGAGTTAGATCGGTTCTGTAATGTGATGGAGACGATCGCGCGGAAGGGCTTGCCGGCCTAGCATCGGTTGCAATTGACAGCCCTGCAGTTTTCCCCTAAAGTCCGCCACACCAAGCCCAGTATTTCGTGAACATTCCGCCGGCAATTCTCGTTTGCCGCAAACATGGTTGGGACGGCGCGACCCGTACAGCCCGCCCGACTCTAACCTTCGATACGGAAAAGGAGCCCAGCATGAAACTTCGACGCACCCTAATTGGTTCATTAGTACTGCTTGTTTTGATTGTGGGTATTTCGGTATTCGCTCAAGTCAATCGTCCGTTCCACAACGGTTCTGTTTGGAACGTTGCGTTCATCAGAATGAAACCCGGGATGGAAACGGCTTATCTGAATTACCTCGCCGGCCCGTGGAAGACAAATCAGGAAGCCTCGAAGAAGGAAGGGATAATTCTTTCCTACAAAGTCCTCACAGTTGAGGGCCACACACCGGGTGAGTGGAATGTGATGCTGATGACAGAATACAAAAATCTGGCAGCGATGGAGGCAAATGAGGAAAAGGCAGACGCCCTCGCTCAAAAGGTCGTAGGCGACGATGAGAAGCAGCGGCAAGGTTATAGAGAGCGCCTGGAGATTCGCGAGGTGATGGGGGAACGACTGGCTCGTGAGATTGTGCTCGAGCCAAGGAGCAGGTAACTCGGACGTTGCTCATTCAGGCCGCCTTAGTTTATCGACGATGCGCCGCTCTCCTACGTGAGGGCGGCGCTTTCGTTGACCGCCAAGTTGGATCTAGAGCCCGCTTGAAACAAGCGAAAGCATAAGGCCTAGGGCGTGAGTGCCTGTGTGAAAACTCAGCTCGAGGCAAAAAAAACGAGATTCAGGCGCTCAACTCACAGAACCGTTTGCGGTAGCCAATGGATGATGGCATTCAACCTAATGTCAACCAAGCGAGTGGTCGCCGACAACTAGCGATACCTTTCGGCCGATATTGTTTCGAAAGCATAATAGTGGCGCAGTCTGAAACTAACCGTAAAGTACAGAGTAGGTTGAATGCCAGCATCCATTGGCTACCGCAAACGGTTCTGTATTAAGTGGCGGCGTTGTGCGCTGTCAGATCACCACCTTCGCGTCACTCGGGCTCGTCAATCTTTTAACGCACGTTACCTAAGGTTCCGCTCCGCTCCACCCTAGGCTTTCTGCTATCGCGGCCTGGGTCGCAATCTAGAAGGAGACCAATCAGTTGTCGCCAATGATCTCAAGACGCGCACTGCTGAGAAATGGATTCAACGCCGGAGTGGGGTTAGTTGTTGTCAGTCAATTGCCCGGCATAGGGCGGCCCATCCTGGCTGCCTCCGCGAATTCTCAACGTACCGCCGAGCGGTTCCAACCAGCCTACAAACGTCTCGACGCATTTATAGCCCAACACATGCACGAAACCGGGGCGCCGGGAATGACACTCGCTCTCGCAGATCGTAATGGGCTGCTACGCACCTCGCAGTACGGTTTTGCGGATCTAAAAGCGGGAGTAAAGGTTGGCCCGCAGACTTTGTTTGAGATCGGATCGATCTCTAAATCGTTTGTGTCCATCGCAATCTTGAGCCTGGCAGATGAGGGAAAGATCGATCTGCACAAACCGGTCATCGAATATCTGCCCTGGCTGAAGATCGAATCCAAATACGCGCCGTTTACCACGCATCACCTTATGACCCACACAGCGGGCCTTTCCGCCGTGCCACTGCTGATGCGCGTTGCCGCAACACCCCTAATGACCGGCTCGGAGCCAGGATCACGCTTTCTCTATTCCAACATCGGATACGTGCTGCTCGGTTTTTTACTGGAAGCCATCGACAGACGCCCCTTCCCGGAAGTGTTGCACAAGCGCGTTCTCGAACCGCTGGGAATGAATGCCAGTGCGCCGGTGATTACTAACGCGATCAAGGAGAGACTGGCCATTGGCTATGTTCCTCTCCACGAAGATCGACCTTTCCCGCTTAGAGGCAGGCTCGCCGAGGCGCCCTGGTTGGAAGTCCCCGAAGCCGCAGGCAGCGTGGCGGCAACTGCCAGCGACATGGTTGCGTATCTGCAAATGCTGCTGAATCGGGGCGTGGGCCCTCGGGGCCGAGTGATCTCGGAAAAGAGTTTTCAGTTATTGATCAAACCCGTTATCAAAGCACCCTTTCGCGGGGAAGATGCGAGCTATGGTTATGGACTCTGGACCAGCGATGTCAGCAACCGCACGCTCCTACGCCACACGGGCGGTATGGTCGCGTTCAGTTCGGCGATGTATGCCGACCTGACTGACGGGTTCGCAGCCTTCGCGTCCGTGAATGCCAATTTGCGCGGCTACCGCCCGGTGGCAGTCGCCCGCTACGCTCTCGATCTGTTGCATGCAGCTTCCCGCAATCAGGAGTTGCCCGCCCTCCCCGCCCCACAACCCACTCCGGACAGCATCAAGAATACGGCGGACTATGCCGGCGCCTTCACTGCACCCGACGGAAAAAAGCTAGTGCTGATTGCTCAAGGCGACAAACTGATACTGCAGCACGGCGCTCAACGTATAGTGCTGGAACAAGCGGGCCGAGATCGTTTCATCGTCAAGCACCCTGACTACGATCTGTTCACGTTGAGCTTTGGGCGCGCCAAAGACGTAGTGGTTGAAGCATTCCACGGCCCGGACTGGTGGACAAACGAAAGCTATTCGGGACCGAAGGTCTTCGAGTATCCAAAAGAGTGGGACACTCTCACCGGACGCTATCGATCCGATAGTCCCTGGTATGGAAGCTCCCGCTTGTTTGTTCGCAAAGGACGGCTAATACTCGATGACCAGCAGTTTCTAATTCCCCTGGAGCCCGGAGTCTTTCGGCCACAAGGAGACATCAATGCGGCTGAACGGATAACCTTTGACACGTTAGTAAATGGGAAGGCTATGCAACTAAACTTCTCGGGCATCGATTTTTATCGCACCTTCACGCCGTAGATGTCCGCAACCAAATTTTGCCGCGGATTCACGCGAATAAACGCGGATAAGAACAGTAATAATGCAAGCTAAATAGGAGTGGGACTTAGATATCATTGGTACACAATCGAAGCAGTAGAAATCCACGAACTCACACGAATTAACTCGAATTAATGCATCCTTTCGTGCTGGTTTGTGTGGTTTCGTGGATCGTATTTCCTTTTCAAGTAGTCTGCTAGTGCGCATGGTTAGCGATAAACAAAAACGCATTCTTTTTTTCATCGTCTGGTCTTTAGTCATGGGAATGGCTGATGCAACCGTGGCCAGGTCCTGGCGAGGCATTGTGCCGTTGCGTTCGAAGCGTCCGCATGTGCGAAGGGTCCTCGGTAAGCCAATCATTGGAGGCGCCGGTGCGATTGAGCTTTACGAGAAGCAGGAAGGGCGCGTACAGGTGATGTACGCGCGCAAACCCTGCGAGCAGGGACTACCTGCCGACTGGGGTAATTGGAAAGTTGCGCGAGATACGGTCGTAAACATCAGCATCACTTTGCGCGAAGAGATCCCGGTTGCGAATCTGAAAATAAGAAACATCGAAAAGTATAAGTGGTACACTGGGGATTCCGGCGCAACTTACTATCACGACAAGCGGAGCGGCATCGAGTATCAGGTTCAGGATGGGATGGTCACGGCAATCGCCTTTGGACCCACCACCAGAGACCGTGCACTTCGCTGTCGCAAAGATGTTCCTTTGATCCGATACTGATTAACGCCGCCCGAGCCGCCGACGCAGACTTTGATGACACAGTGTGATTAGCTGCCGGGATCAGATAATTTGGCAGGCTAATCACACCGAACCGAGGAAGCGGTAGAGGCTGTGTCAAAACTCAATTACAGAACCGAGAGCGGTAGCGACCGCACTCAACCAACGAGATCACTCTGCAACACGAATTTGAATCTGCACACCAGATCAGGTTTGGTAAAAGATCTCTTTGCCGCAGTGTTTGCCTATGTGATTGTGATGGCGAATAATCAATTCGTTACTTGAGTGCGGTCGCTATCGCTCCCGGTTCTGTATTGAGTGCCGTCGTTCAGGCCACAGGGTTCGCAGATCAACTCTTTCGGAGTCTTCACAGCCTGGGTAGCGATCGCGTGGAAGTCAATGGCACAGAACAAACGATTAGACTAAGCAACACGCAAGACCTAAAGCCTTAGCCAAAGTGAAATGGAGAACGCAGTATGAGCAGTCCTGGTCTGCAACAACCAACACCACAACTATTCTTTCAAACAGCGAACGCCTACCAGCGGACCGAGGGTTTGAAGGCCGCGATCGAGTTGGA
>CAZVHN010000361.1:0-2898 GCA_964626895.1 uncultured Chloracidobacterium sp.
AATATGTGAGTTTTTGCGCGATAATCTGAAGCATCCTTTTCCGGGATGCGTGGTTTTGCGCAAGTTAATTGGGTAACATTCCGCTCTCAGTGCGACCCCAAGATTCCCGCCTCTTGGTTACGGGCGGTAAGGCACGTGTAGCAGGTGCAATTCAGTCTGGTATTCCTGGGCGAGCGAGAGAGCGTAGTTCAATGCCACCTCTGCGTCAGACGAAAAATCGTAAGCCACCAGGATACGCTGAAGATCGATCTCGCCAGTTGAAAATCCGACCCACTCCCGTTCTCGCGGATGTGTGACAAGCACCGGACAGGTAGCAGTACGACATACAGTTTCAGCAGTCGAGCCAAGCAATATGGCGGCCTGCGGTCTTCGCCGGGAGCGCATCACGATCAAATCGATCTTCTGCTTCGCGGCCTCATCTACTATTGCTTTGCCAACATCATCTACGTTCTCGGCGACCAAACCTTGCCAATCCAAATCACAAAGAGTGTTTAAGCCAAGATGAGGCGCGAGTGATTCCGTAAACAGCGGGGCCGCCGCAATGCCTGCCGCCTTACCCCCGTTTTCGTTGCCGTCGGATTGGACTTCCTTGCAGTACAGGAGAAAAAGCTTTGCATCGTATGCGGACGTCAAGGCCACCGCATAGCGTAACGCTTCATCCGACTCTGAGGACAGATCAGTGGGACAGAGAATTCGCTGGATATTAATCATCTAGAAATGCCTTTCAACCGATTATTTGGCAACACTTGTGCCGCGCGAAATATGATGGTTTTGCGTTTGATTTTTTCATAGACGGGAAAAAGACCGTTTGTCTGTGCGGATATTTCCTCAGCAGACGCCGCCAGAGCGAAGCGGCATCACCGGGCAAGTATCCGAGCCACTTCAAGCAGTTGCAAATCGAGTGTCCTCCTGTTCGAGATCACATCTATTAGGGGTGTAGCTGAGACTTCTCCTTTGAGCAGTCCGACGAGGACACCGTACTTGTTCGTTTCCACTTGCCGGACAGCCGCTACCCCGAATCGCGTGGCCAACAAACGATCAAAAGCTCCGGGCGCTCCGCCTCGCTGAACGTGGCCCAAAGTAGTCACCCGCAACTCGAAACCCAAACGCTCTTGATGCTCTCGAAAGTACGCTGATAAAGCTCCGGCGTTGTAGCGAGCGCCTTCGGCAACAACCGCAAATGCGTGCGCCTTACCGCGCTCGTAAGCAGCACGTAATTCCTTTGCCACTTGTTCGGGATGGATCTCCATTTCGGGAATCACGACGACTTCGGCACCGCCAGCTATACCAGCCATCAGAGCCAGATATCCGCAATCGCGTCCCATCACCTCGACGAGAAAGGCCCTTCTGTGTGAGGAGGCCGTAACCTTCAGCCGATCAATAGACTCAAGAGCGATGTTGAGGGCTGTATCAACGCCGATGGTGATTTCCGATCCGTAGAGATCATTGTCGATTGTCGAGGCGATTCCTACCACCGGGAAGCCCGTTTGTGATAGCAGATATGAGCCGTGCTGAGAGCCGTCGCCTCCAATCACGACCAGTGTATTGATCTCCTTCTGCCGCAGATTGCGAAGCGCCTGAGCGCGGCCATCGTCCGTCTTGAACTCCTGGCAACGGCCGCTGCCCAGCATCGTGCCTCCAAGCTGGATGATGCCGCCGACATCTCGCGCGCCAAGTGGCACAAAATCGCCGGCAATAAGTCCGGCGTAACCCCGTCGAATACCAGAGACTTCCCATCCGTTATCGAGACTGGTACGAACGACAGCTCGAATAGCGGCGTTCATACCGGGCGCATCGCCACCGCTGGTTAACACAGAAATCTTTCTCATTTCATCCCCACTTCATTCCTGAGACGCCGATAGAGCCCTTGACAGATCAATGGGCAAAGAAGATCGCCGCGCGCTTATATGCTGTGCCTCGTCATTCTCTTGTTTGAATGTTTGCAACAGACCGAGAGTGATGGCGAGAACAACCGGCCCTAGTACAATTCCCAGCAATCCAAATACGCTCATGCCACCCAATAGGGAGAAGAAGACGAAAAGCTCGCGTAACTGCCGAACCGCTATCCAACGTGCCTGGTTTATTTGTTCTTTCATGTGACTCCCCAGACGGTAGCTAGATTCTAGCTAGGCGCTAACGCGCGACCGTCGATTGCCTCTCTCTTCCACCGGACGACCGCTTTTGTCATATCCACAATCACGACTGGTGTCACGATACAGAGACCCACTATCAACCAGTCGGTTCCCGACGGGCGAACCGTACCGAGCACCCGCGCTAAGGGTGAAACATAAATGGCAAGAAGTTGCAGAGAAATGACGATGATGGTAGCAACCCAAATAAACGGGTTTCTAAACAGCCCTTCGAAAGCCGACCGAGTGCGCGAACGGCAATTGAAAACGTGGCCCAATTGTGCGCCTATGATGGCGAATAGCGCCACCGTGCGTGAGTGCGCTCCAGGACCGTAGGTTTGCAGCGCCCAGGCATAGGCTGCCAGCGCAAGCGCCGCTAGCATCGCTGCTTGCCAGCCAATTAGGACCATAAACCTCCGCGAGAGCAACCGTTTATTTGGATCGCGCGGGGGCTGATTCATGAGATGGGGCGAAGCCGGCTCGACTGCGAGAGCGAGCGCCGGAAACACATCGGTAACCAGGTTCATCCACAGAATCTGGAGGGGCAGGAGCGGCAAGGGCCAGCCGACGGCGATTGCGGTAAAGATCATCACCACCTCACCAAGGTTGTGCGAAAACATCATGTGCACGAACTTCTTGATGTTCGCGTAGATGGTTCGTCCCCCTTCGACCGCCCGCAGGATAGTCGCGAAATTGTCGTCCGCGAGGACGACGTCCGCAGCCTCTTTGGCGACTTCCGTTCCGCGCTGGCCCATGGCGATGCCGATGT
>CAZVHN010000362.1:0-6878 GCA_964626895.1 uncultured Chloracidobacterium sp.
TGGACTGCTCTTTGGCGGTGGAATTGGTGTGGCCATTGACGATCGGGGAAAGCGCGGTGATGGTCGATGTCGCTAGACTCTCCAGCAACGGCAGCCCAAGGGGCCGATCGCCAAACGTATCAACGGCCAGCAAGACTCGGGTTTCGAGCTGCTCGAAGCAACCACGTGAAAGTCTGTCGAGGCCTTCACCCAGTCGGCTGCGGCGCCGCGGAAAACGGCTGCGAATCGATCCTGAACGAATCCGCATCGCTCCGTCTCACCGTTTGATTAAAGCTCAGGAGAGCTCAGAAGTCGCAATATACCCATTTTAACGACATCATATAGTGTCGGGGACACGGCGATTTCAGCCTAGGGGCAATCTGGTGGAGGCTTCCACGCACTGCCACGGTGCGGCTTCCACCCCAGAAACTTTTTTGGCACGCCTAGTATATTAGAGGGGTACGTGTTTTAGGAGCAGTTTAGCCGGGCCTGCCAAGAGTACTGTCGACCCTCGCCCGTCTGGTTTGGCGGCATTTAGGGAAAACCAAATGCCGCCAAACATTCGCCCATGCTGGATTTATGTCTCTTTAGGGACTACCCTTGAGGTACGCTGTTTGCTTGACAAGATGTTTCCTGAATTACTCATAAACACTAATCATCCGTAGTTATCTAACATACTTAGTCTATATATTCATCTTAAACTGTCTAAAATTTCTAGTGATTACGAGCGCACATGACAGACTTTCATAGGCGAATTAATCAAGTCGAGAACGCATCGAAAGTCCCTTGAGGGCGCAGAGAACCCCGAGAACGGCTGACTATCTATTGTTGCACAACGAAACGCACTTCGACGACGACTCACCGATGAAAATCCCCGCGAAAACCTCTAGCCGCGCACTGCTTAACGGCAGGGCAACTACAGCACCTGTTGATACGGCCGCAAGAATCAGTTCCCGCGGGCGTGCGGCCTTGGCGATGCTTCAAGAGTCGTATGAATGCGCTCTGGACCTCCAGCGCGACAAATGGGACTTTGCCGTCGAAATTGAAACGCTGCGCAAAGCCGGGTTGTCAGATAACGATCTCCGTTGGCTCGTTTGCAATGGCTATATCGAGCATGCCCGAGAAGTCAGTCTGGCCAGCGACAAAGGCCGCACATTTTGTCCAGGTCACGGACTTACGTTTCACCGACGGACTTGTTTCACCCTATGCAAATCGGGTTTGCCGTTTCTCACGGCGGCTAGCGAACAGCTAGAGAGCAGCCATACGCTAAACACGTCCGAATTGCGCCTCACGCCCGATCTAACGGGCTCTCAACTACCTAAGTGGGATAGCGACCGCCAGGAACTGTGGTTGGGACCAGATCTCATCAAACGCTTCAAAGTCCCCGCAGCGAACCAAGTATTAATCCTTGCCGTCTTCGAAGAAGAACAGTGGCCATCGCGGATTGATGATCCATTGCCACAACAAAATGGACAGGATCCAAAGCGACGGTTGCACGATACGATCAATTCGCTCAACCGCAAGCAGAAGAACGGGCTTATCCGTTTCTCCGGGGATGGCCGTGGCGCAGGGGTGCGCTGGAAATTAGTCGCTCGAGACGAAGCATCGAATCATTCCGGCTAAAACGGGAATGGGGCTGGCCTGACGGCTAAAGCGGAACCGGCGTCGTTTAGAGCCGGGGACATCCCAAGTAGGACTTAGAAAGCATGCGTTAGCCGGATTTGCACGATGCTGCGGATGAGCGCATCAAACGTGCGGCGTCCCCACCATGCATAATCCGGGTTCAAATAGACGATGTCACCCGGTTGGATAAGGACGGTTTCGCGTCGGTCATAGCGTGCCCGGATAAGGTCCACCAAGATCACGAAAGGGGTCCCGTCCGGTCCAGTCCGCTGGATTGATACTGTGGTCGGCGAATCGATCGGGTCAATGTAGCCGGCCATCACCACAGCGGTTACGACGTCAATTTCGCGATTCGACGGCAGCACAAGGGCATTTCCTAGTTCACGCTCAGGGAGCGCTACACTGTATCGAATCGTATTATTCGTGCTCAATTTACCCACGACATAAAACGTCTCGACCACGCGGTCGGGCACAACGACCACATCTCCAGGGTTTAACACGATCGACGCGGGACTTACTGACTCGTACTGGCACCCGCGCAACGGGATACGGATGATTCCGCCTCCCATAAGGCAGCCGTCGCTGTCCACTGGAGGCAATGGGACGAGTTCAGGCGGATGAGCCGGCAGCACTCCCTCGGGCGCACCGCGGGCCGCTGGTCCTGGCGAAGGAACACCACCAGCCCAATTGGCTGGCGGCATCTGTCCGTTGAATGGCTCTGTGATTCTGCGATGCACTTCAATCACGTCGCCGGCATTTTCATGCAAGCCGCCGGCAGCGGCCAGCGCATGGGCCACGTCGTTTTCAAAATCCGGCAATGGGTAGATGCCTGGCTTTTGTACCGCGCCGAGCACTACGACTCCAATCGTCCGTTTCTCCAGCAGAAATACGTTAACCCGAGAGTCTTTTAGGAAGCCAGCCGCATAGGCATCGGTGATGGCTGCGCTCGCTTGCGCGAGGTTCATGCCGCCAACGCGCACTTCTCCGACGATCGGTAGCTGAACCCCTCCATTGGCCATCACGTGCACACGTATCGGGTCGGCATTCTGATACAGATCGTAGACATTGACCCCAAGAACGTCGTTGGGACCAAGGATGTAATCGCCTTGCTGGGGTATCGTCAAGCTGGCCAAGTTCAGCGGTGGTTGACAAGTTCGCCACGGAGTACGAAAAGTTTCCGGCAAGGTGTTGGCCGGAATGCCGTGGTAACGCATGGGGGCAAAACAGCCACTCGAGGCAGGCGCGATAGCAAAAAGCAAAACCGCCAGCCAAATGCGATTGCGACCGACCCGCCGCTCAAGATGTAAAGGCGTTCCGTCGGCCACTTGCATGCATTCCCTTGCTGAAGTTGGCAGATCTTGAGGCAACCCCAGTCCAAGAAAGCCCTAGACCGCAGGGCTGGGACCGAGCCGTAGCTACTGCACTGCTTTTTTCGGTCGAAGCGAATGGACAGCATGAGGCCCAGCGACGTAGCTCAACATGTTCTCGCCATTCCACGCAGATTTCCACGAAAAGCTGTGATTCAACTGGTAATCTGGGTAAACTGCTATAGGCCCTCCGGCCTTCCACCGAACGGCCAGTGCATTCAAATCCGGCTCGCAATTAGAAGGGGGTAGTTTTACAGCCAATTCTTCTCAACAATTCCACAGCGGTGCAACAATCTACGAATTTGTCCGCGGATCGGCTCCTGATTGCCGACGTGGCAGCAACCTCCAATTCTTCGAGTGTGATTACTTCATGAGCATCTTGATTACCGGCGGCGCGGGCTTCATCGGCAGCCATCTGATTGAGCGATTGCTCAAGGAGTCGCAAGAGCGGCTAGTGTGCTTGGATAGCTTTAACGACTATTACGATCCGGCACTCAAACGCTCCAATGTGACTGGCTTTTCCAAGCATGAACGGGTGACGATCATCGAGGAATCGTTTTGCAACTTGTCCGCAATGCGCCGCTTGTTTACGGAACATGAGGTGCGCCTGGTCGTGCACTTGGGTGCTTATGCTGGCGTGCGCCCCAGCGTGGTTCAACCGCTGCTCTATGTGGAGCACAATGTCCGTGGCACTCTTGTTTTGCTGGAGGCTGCACGAGAGTTTGCTGTAGAACGGTTCCTGTTGGTCTCTTCGTCGACCGTTTATGGCCGCGGTGCCTCCGCACCATTTTGCGAAGATCAGCCGTTGGGCGTGCCAATGAGTCCGTATGGGGCCAGCAAACGTGCCGCTGAACTGCTTGGATTGACATACTTTGACCTGCACCGAGTCCCCGTAGTTTGCCTGCGGTTGTTTAGTGTCTATGGCCCCAGACTACGGCCCGACTTGGCCATGATGGTTTTCACCGAAGCGATTGCCAGCGGCCTACCACTGCCACTGTTTGGTGACGGATCCATCCGTCGTGACTTCACATACGTCGACGATATCAACACTGGTTTGATTGCCGCATTGACGGCAAACCGCGTCGGCGGCGAGGCAATAAATTTAGGTCACAGCGAACCAGTCGAAATTCGTCACCTCATCGCGCTGATCGAAGACGAGCTGGGACGCAAAGCGATCATTGATCATCGCCCCAGCGTTCCTGAGGATATGCCGGTGACCTTCGCCGATCCCACCAAGGCCCGGCGCTTGCTGGAATTTGCTCCTCAAGTCCCTCTGGCGGAAGGTGTGCGTCGATTCGTCGCATGGTATAGGCAGAAGGACGCGCAGACCCACCCGCATAACCGAGAATCCGATACGCCTTGAAAACGATTTGAGCTGCTCTTCCATGCGCCCGCGATTCGATTCCGCGTCAAGTCAATATGACATAGCCTGGAACTCGGGTCCTCGCAGTGCTCGATCCAATTTGTTTTAGCGTCAGTTCGCCTTCGATTAGCGCCAAGGCAGGCTTCTTTACCGATTGGCGATATTGGCGAAAGCCAAACCAAGCCACGAGGATGGCCCAGGTTGCTTCGGTTTGAAAAGCGACCAGTGTTCAGATCGTCATGCTTCCCCGACGTGCCGGACCTGTCCCGAAACCGGAAATTCGGCCGCAGACTGCCTTACAATTGCTAGACTTTGCGCGACCGGGGCAACACGACGTACTAGCGTGGCGGCACGAATCGTCACGGGCATAATCGTGAAAAAAGGCAAAAGCGGCACACAACGACCGACGATGCTTATTACGTCATCTCATCAGCCCGGTTCTTCCAAGAAAAGTTGCTCCGTCGCAGGAATCGACCTCTGATTCTGTGTGGTGCAATACAACTTACGTGAGCCTTGCCTACGAGGTCTCGCAGCATGAGCCTAAACCGAAATCTGTTCGTGGTTGCAGTCGGTATATGGCTTCTCGTTCCCTGCGCCGGCATGGCTGAAGGCTTTCGTTACAGGAATATTTTGGGGCCACAACTTTGGTCGGCGTTCCGCGCAACCAACTACAATCCGGTGACCGGCGACTACATGACGATCCCAGATTTCGTCGGTCCAACTGGACAGCTCTCCACCTCTCCGTCAACTCCGGAGGTGCTCGTGGAAGGATGGGCGTTGCCTGACGAGACCAATGTCCTGCATGCACCTTCGTCAGACGCCGCTCACAGTTCTTCCTTTGATGCCACTGAGATGGCCTCGGTCGATCATCAAGCGTACGCTGAAACAACTTGGCATAGTGACGGCGAAATACCAGCGCAGCCAGACGATCCCACTTTGAGCGCTCACGAACCTACTTTTGGAACAATTCCGGACGATCATGCATCCCCCCGCACCTATGGCTCAGTCGAAGGACTGATTCTGTGGCGCAGCAATCAATCTCTAGATCAGGCGCTGGTCCAGAATCGCACCACCGGTGAGACATTGCTGTCAGTTGGCAACCTCGATTTCAATGCCTCGGGCGGGGTGCGGGCCGGATTCGGTGTTCGCACCTGCACGGGAATTGCTTGGGAATTCAACTACTTGGGGCTCTTCGATCAGTCAACATCGGCGTTCATGGGACTGGCCGACGAGTTGGCGTTGCCAGGCGCTTTAGGCGTCGCGGTGAACGATTCCGTTGTCACCGATCAGGTAGCGGTGCGATATGCATCGTCTCTGAACAGTGCCGAAGTAGATCGAGTAACTTGTCGTTATTCGTGCGTTTGCCCCACACATTGTAGATCGCTGGAGTGGCTCTATGGTTTCCGTTACCTAAACCTCAGCGAGCGTTTCAGCATTGCTGGAGCCGATCTTGGTGGAAGCACGTCGGTCTATCGGATTCACACCAACAATAACCTGTTTGGTGCTCAGGTCGGCAGCCGGCTTCAGCGACGCTACAAACAGTTGAGCTGGGAGGCCATCGGCAAAGTGGGTATCTTCGGAAACGCGGCCAACCAATTTGGAGATTCCATTGTTGATCTTTCTGGAGACCCGATTCGTCCGACTCGCTCAGCGAACAGTGGCCAGGTGGCCTTCGTCGGCGACCTAAACCTGACCGGCATCTGCCCGATCAACCATGTATGGGGGCTTCGCGCTGGTTACAACCTGATCTGGATTGAGGGCGTGGCGCTAGCACCTAATCAGCTCGACTTCACCAATACGTCCACAAGCGGAACGCGGTTATCTACAAACGGAGGCGTGTTCCTTCACGGCTTGAACGTAGGGCTCGAGGCTCGCTGGTAGCATAAGGTGCGGCCGATTATTGGACGAATTCAGCGAGGGATTGGCTCGCAAGAACGTAAGCAAGGCAACGGCGTCCGCCAAAAGGAAGCGCACGATCCAGCATTTGCCAAAAGCACGCGCACGGTGCTGGCCAACGAAGGAGCAAAGGCTGCCAAGAAGAAACGCTAAGCAGTGATCGTGGGACTGCGATTCCAAACCCAGATCATGTGTCACGTCACACCACAAGACTCGCCATCCAACCGCTCGGCGTCAAAAATCGATTGACTGATGGGACCTCAACGCCAGCGGTAGATGGCGAGGCTAAGTATTCCCAGGGTCGCCAGGCCGAACACGCTCAGCACGGGAATCGGCAGGAACTCGGCAGTAAGGCTCATCGAGAAGGTGTTTCCGCACCGATCCGAAGGACATCCGCTTGAGAAAACCCCGATTTTTTCGGCCCGCCACATCGACGACCAACCCCAGTGCGATTTTCTGGAATGGCGATTCACCCCATGCCACGGATCGGACCAGGATGCTGTATGATGATGTGTTGCTTTCGCTCGAACTAGATTCCTGGACGTTGAGTCGCGCCGCATATGACCAAGGACCTGAGCCAACTGACTGGGCAGACCGTCTCGCGCTACCGTGTTCTCGACAAGCTCGGCGGCGGTGGAATGGGCGTCGTC
>CAZVHN010000363.1:0-5520 GCA_964626895.1 uncultured Chloracidobacterium sp.
CCGCAATTTGCTCCGGGCCAGGGAGGGGCGGGGGAAGCTCAGCCACCACAGCCAAAGCAAGACCAGGAGAAGCCAAAGGCCGAGGGCTCAAAGAACAGCGCGAAGCCGCGCCAGAAGTGACCGCACAGCGTCAATAATTCCGCATGCAGTTTGGAGATTACCGGGTCGAGATTGTGCCTGACACAGAGTTTCGCCTTGACGGAGGGGCGATGTTCGGTGTGGTTCCGCGCAATCTCTGGTCGAAAGTGTGTCCACCCGACGATCAGAACCGGATCCGAATGAACATGAACTGCGTGTTCATCGAGGCTGGTCCTGAACTGATACTGATCGAGACAGGCATTGGCGAGAAATTCTCAGAAAAGCAAACGCGTATGTACGGCATCGCACGTGAGCGACCCTTAGCAGATTCGTTGCGTGCTATAGCCGGAGTTGGTCCGGAAGCAATAACGATCGTAATCAACACGCACCTGCATTTCGATCACGCCGGTGGAAACACGGCATTGGACGGGGATGGCAAGCTGGCTCCGGCTTTTCCGAATGCCAGGTATTTTGTCTCTCGCGCTGAGTTTGAGCATGGTGAACAGCCCACCGAACGCGACCGAGCCAGCTACCTGCCCGAGAATTGGCAGCCGGTTAAAGAAAACGGACAACTGGAGTTGAAGGAAGCAGATTACGAAGTGGTACCTGGTCTGCGCATGGAAACTCACGCTGGACACAATCGAACGATGCAGTGTTGGCGTCTGGAGCAGGACGGCCGCACCATCTTCGGTTTTGCTGACCTGGTGCCGATGAGAGCGCATGTATCGTTTCCGTGGATCATGGGCTACGATCTCTATCCGGTAGAAACGCTTGCGGCGAAAAAGACTTTGCTGCCCAGGGCTGCTCGTGAGGGGTGGCTATGTCTCTTCTATCACGATCCTGATGAGCCTTTGGGTAAACTGGTTGAAGCGGATGGAAAGTTAAGACCGGTTCCTTACCAACGCTTGCAGATCTGAAAGGGCGCCATGAAGCCTAAGGAACGTCTTACTTTTAGCGAAGTGGGATTGGGCCTGTCGAGCCTATGTTTGATGTTGTTTCTCGCAGGCTTCTTTGTCACTTCCAATCGCCCAGGCGAGCCGAGCCTATCGGGAGATCTGCTGCGGAGCGTGGGAATCGATCCCCGCCTGCTTATTTTGTTGCTCGTTGTAGGAACAATAATGGCTGCTCTTATAAGAAAACATTGAACCGCCGCTTAAGGGAGCGTTAGATGTCCCGGCTGAGCAAGATACTTGATCAAATCCTTCGTGGGAATTCAGACGCGAATATCGACTTCAACGAATTGCGCAGTTTGCTTGATGCCTTAGAGTTTCGCGAGCGCGTCCGCGGTAGCCATCATATCTTTACGCGCCGCGGTGTGAATGAAATCATCAACCTGCAACCAAGAGGCTCGAAAGCAAAGCCCTACCAAGTGAGACAAGTGAGGCAGCTAATAATCAAATACAATCTGGGAGAAAGCGATGTCTAAATATGAGATGGTCATCTATTGGAGCGAAGCGGACGGAACATTCATCGTGGAAGTTCCCGAACTGCCTGGCTGCATGGCCGATGGCGCGAACTATCGCGAAGCCGTCGAGAATGCCGAGCGGATTATTCAGGAATGGATTGACACTGCGAAAGAAGAAGGCCGTCCTATCCCAGAGCCCAAAGGTCGCCTTATTTACGCGTAGCCTCAGTAACGACTCAAATGGAGACTGTAAAAATCGGAATCATTGGCGGCAGCGGGCTGTATCAGATGCCGGAACTGAAGGACGTTGAGGAAGTCATAGTTGACACTCCTTTCGGCAGCCCTTCGGATGCATTCATTATTGGTACGCTGGAAGGGCAGCGAGTTGCTTTTCTACCGCGTCATGGGAGAGGGCACCGCCTTACGCCCACTGAGGTGCCTTTCCGAGCAAACATCTACGGCATGAAATTGCTGGGCGTTGAGCGTGTGCTTTCAGCTTCCGCCGTTGGATCACTACAGAGAGATTACGCGCCGCTGGACATGGTGATCCCGGACCAGTTTTTCGACCGCACGCGAGCCCGGGCCCGCGAGTCGACCTTCTTCGGAGAAGGTATCGTCGCGCACGTGACCTTTGCGCATCCTGTCTGTAGTGATTTGGGCGACGTGCTCCAGGAGTCTTGTAAAGCAGCCGACGTCAAAGCGCATCGCGGTGGCACATATCTTTGCATGGAGGGGCCGGCATTCTCGACCGTAGCCGAATCGAACGTTTATCGCGCGTGGGGCATGGACATTATCGGGATGACAAACCTGCAGGAAGCGAAGCTAGCTCGTGAAGCAGAGATTTGCTACGCCACTCTTGCCCTCGTAACGGACTACGATTGCTGGCATTCAGGCCACGAGGCGGTAAGCGTCGATACCGTGGTTGAATATCTGAACAAGAATGTCCGCAACGCCCAGATCATAATGAAAGAGGCGGTAAAGCGGCTCACCGAGCGTCCGCGAAGTTGCAAGTGTGGGTCGGCCCTCAAGAATGCAATCTTTACCGCTCGCGAACTTTGGCCGCAGACGACAACGAAGAAGCTGGAAGCGATCATCAGAAAGTACGCTGCATCTTGAGTTGAGCGGGCCCTGCTCGCCGAAGCCATGGGAAACTTGAGTACGAGGAAATTTATGAGAAAGAACCTTTTGCCAGTCACGTTTCTAATGTTTGCAATGCTGCTTTGTTCCCCGGCAGTTTTCGCGCAGGGTAAAGCGAAAACCGGCCCGGATCCTTCGACGATTCGCGATCCGGATCTCGAGAAGGATTCCTTACACAATCTCGAGGTCGCCCGAAACTATTTCAAACTTAAGAAGGCCTATGTCGCGACGCTCAGACGCTGTGAAGAGATTATTGCCGGCAATCCAAATTTTGCCCGAATCGAAGAAGCCCTGTTTATGGCTGGCGAGAGCAGTCTTTTTCTGGCTGAGAATAAGGGCAAGCAGAGTCCTTCGCTTTACGTCAATTACGATGGCACCGCGAAACGCACGCTATCGGCTGACGAATTCAGGGAGTTGGGACGCGAATACCTGACGCGGTTAATTACCGATTACCCGAACAGTAGTTTTCGAAAACAAGCTGAAGCAGACCTGGCTGCGCCGGGCAGCGCGAAAGTAAAGACTGAAAGCAGAAAGCAATAGGCGGAGAGCGGAAGGCAGAAGGCAGTAGGCAGAAAGCAGGATCTGAGATCTCAGATTTGAGATCTCAGATCCGAAAACCCCTAAAACAATAACCCTGAAACAAAAAACCCATGTCTCTCCTTGTTGTTGGCTCTGTAGCCTTTGATGCCGTAGAAACTCCGTTTGGCAAATGCGAGCAAATGCTTGGGGGTTCGGCATCTCATTTCTCGATCTCAGCCAGCTATTACACCAATGTTCGCATTGTCGGCGTGGTCGGCGGCGATTTTAGCGAAGCGGAACAGGAAGTATTTGATAAGCACGGCGTTAACACCAGCGATCTCGAACGCATCCCTGACGGGAAAACTTTTCGTTGGCAGGGTCGCTACGATTACGATTTAAACGTTGCCCACACCCTCGACACCCAACTGAACGTTTTTGCAGACTTCAAACCAAAGCTATCTGAGGACTCGAGGAAAGCTCGGCTTGTTTTTCTCGGAAACATTCAGCCAGATTTGCAGCGCGAAGTGCGGGAGCAAATCCCGAATGCTGAACTGGTAGCACTCGATACGATGAACCTTTGGATCGAGACTGCCAGGGACTCGCTGCTGCGCACAATCCAGGGCGTAGATGTCGTCATCATTAATGATGCTGAAGCGAGGCAGCTAACGGGGATTCCTAATCTCATTAAGGCGGCCAGGACGATTCTGTCATGGGGACCCAGGGCGTTGATCGTGAAACGGGGCGAATATGGAGCGGCATTGTTCACGGCCCAGAGCTACTTCGCGATTCCAGCCTATCCGCTCGAATCTGTCTTTGATCCCACGGGAGCAGGCGACACTTTCGCGGGTGGTTTCATGGGCTACCTTTCGAGCCACGAGAAGCTGGATGAAGCCGCCATGCGGCGGGCGATGATCTTCGGTTCCGTTATGGCGTCTTTTAACGTGGAAGAATTTGGCACCGAACGCGTGCGACGACTGACCCACGAAGAAATCAACGACCGCTTCCATGCCTTCAAAAAGATGACCCACTTTGACGAGATTCCATTCAGCAGAGCCGTTACAGGTGAGAGGTGACAAGTAACTGGTAAATCTTTATCCTGTCACCTGTCACCTGTCACCTGTCACCTGTCACTGGAGGGTTTATGTTCTGTCCTGTTTGCGAAGCTGAGTACCAGCCGGGTATAACGTGCTGTCACGACGACAACACCGAACTTGTCGAACGTCTGGATCCCACCACTGGTCCTGATGATAGTGAGGCGCGCTTCTTACCGCTGCACAGACTCGGCTCGCCTGTCGAAGCCGAGATGGTCAACGACATTCTAACGCAGAATGGAATTCGCTCAATGGTGAAATCAGGAGGCGCTGATGCGCTCTCGCCACTTCTGTCCTCCATTGCGGAAGGCAGCACCGTGCTTGTTGATGAGCGCGACTTCGATCGCGCGCAGGAACTCTATAGCGCCTTCTTCGGCAGTGATACGACACCGCTGACCGGTGGAGCGGCCGACGAGGACGAGGAAAGCGAGGACGCGGAGACGCGGTGACGGAGCAACGCGGAAAGGGCCAGTCAGCCGCTGTGACAACAGAATCATCGGAAGCAATCGTGGTACTGATGACTGCTGCGAACGTCGCAGAAGCGGCAAGACTGGCCGAAATGCTGGTTGGCGCGCAGCTGGCTGCATGCGTTCAAATCATGCAACCCATGAGTTCCGTATTTCGGTGGAAAGGTACGATTCAGTGGCTGAACGAGGTGTTACTCATTGCCAAGACGGAACGTTCGAAATTTGAAGAGATTGAGCGTGAGGTGCGGGCGCTTCACAGTTACGAGACGCCCGAGATTATCGCCTTACCCATAACCGCCGGCTCTGCCCCTTACCTTAAGTGGCTCTCAGCCAGCCTCGATCCGCAAGGCAGCTAACTACCCAGTACTGATGCGGCATTCAATTTTTTGGAGGACGGCTCAAGCGCCGCTAACTTGCAGGTCAGGAAGGCGGACCCTGTCCCCGCTCTTACGACGAAAATAAAACTCGTTTAAATTAACCACTCAATTCATTCTCACCTCCAAAGGACCTTCCTCACATCGCTCCAAATGGTCGAACCTCAATCTCTCAGGCGTTGCTAAGTGGCTGCCAAGCTTGAGGCGGGGACAGGGTCCGCCTTCCTTACCTGCGGATTACCGTAGGTACTTTTTCGGTTTTCACACAGTCGCTACCGCTCGCCGTTCTGACATGGAGTGCTCACAGACTTGGGTCTGTGCTACCTCATTTCCAGCGCTCGGTAGTCGTCTGCCAGGCTTTTGTCCAGACCGCGCAGTGAGCTTTGGCTATTGATTACAATCTGAACAACTTCAGCCGGTGAGTCCGTCACGTGTAAGAGCTTCAAATC
>CAZVHN010000364.1:0-3440 GCA_964626895.1 uncultured Chloracidobacterium sp.
CTGTGCTTGCGTGTGACATTGCCCCCATTCGAGCAAACCGCATCAGCACTCTCGGCTCGGCTCGGTCGGCTCGGCTCGGCCGTCCCATTTCGCACTCGGACAGAAACGGGGTATCATTTAAAGTTTGCCAAGGGGCCGAGAATTCCCTCCGTGGGGTCAGCGACCGATTTTAGATATGCCTGAAGAAGCCATTGAAGTCCGCGGGGCAAGAGTTAACAACCTCAAGAATATTTCCTTTTCGATCCCGATCAACCAGATGACGGTGGTCACGGGCGTGAGTGGTTCCGGAAAGTCGTCGCTGGCTTTCGACACCGTTTATGCGGAAGGCCAGCGGAGATACGTTGAATCACTGTCTGCGTACGCTCGTCAGTTTCTCGAACGGATGGACAAGCCCGACGTGGACGAGGTACGAGGAATCGCGCCGGCCATTGCCATCCGCCAGAAGAACTCAACTCGAAATCCCCGCTCAACGGTGGGCACCCAGACTGAGGTCCACGACTATCTGCGCCTGCTCTATGCCCGTGTCGGAACAACGTACTGTCGAGTCTGTGGCCGCGAGGTCTACCGTGATTCACCGGAGTCAGTGGCGGACGAGGTCTTAAGGACGGTTGCCGCAGGGACGCGGTTCTATGTCCTGTTTCCCGCCGGTGCCGGTTTAGTGGAGATTGGTGCAAGTGTCGAGGAGACGTCGAGACGGGTAGACAGGAAGGCGGTCAAGGGTCGAGACAGGGAGAGGAGGCGACGGGGAGATAGGGAGAAACCGGGAAAAACATCTCCACGTCGCCCCGTCTCCCCGCCTCCCGGTCAGATCATCACCGCTCACATCATGAGTCTGATGCAGCGTGGGTTCACGCGGCTCTACGCCAAGGAGCAAACGATCGAGCTTCATTCTCCCGACGATTTCACCCTGCCCGACTTCGAGGAAGTTTACGTGATGATCGATCGGCTCGTCGCCCAGCCGGAAGTCCGCCAGCGTCTAGTCGACTCGCTGGAGATCTGTTTCCAGGAGGGCCACGGTTCGGCAGTAATCGAAACAGCTGAAGCGGAACCCCGGCGCTTAAAGTTCTCGGACCGGTTTGAGTGCAAGAATGACGGCACGGTTTACGCACAACCGGAGCCGCGCCTCTTTAGCTTCAACAATCCGTACGGGGCTTGTCCGACCTGCCAGGGGTTTGGAAACACCATCGGACTCGATCTCGATCTGGTGATTCCGAATCCGGGGTTGGCCTTGAACGAGGGTGCAATTGAGCCCTGGACGAAACCGCAACATGAATGGGCCCAGGACGAACTGGGCCAGTTTTGCAAGTCAGAGAAGATTCCGATGAACGTACCCTTCACTCAACTTGCGCTCGCCGAACAGCGAGCAATCGTTGAAGGCAAGGAGGAGTGGGGCGGAGTGCGCGGCTTCTTTGATTGGCTCGAGACGAAGAAATACAAGCTGCACGTGCGCGTCTTTCTTTCGAAGTATCGAGGCTACACCTTGTGCCCGGATTGCGGTGGCGACCGCCTGCGTCAGGAAGCGCGTGACGTCAAGGTTGGCGGACGCAGGTTGCCTGAGGTCTGTTCGCTGGCGATCAAAGACGCGCAGGTGTTCTTCGAATCGCTGCAGCTCGCGGCGGAACAAGCTGCAATCGCCGATAGGATCTTGTTCGAGATTCGACGCAGACTGCGCTTCCTGGTAGATGTAGGTTTGGATTATCTAACGCTCGATCGGCTCGCTTCGACTCTCTCTGGCGGTGAGGCCCAGCGGATCCAGTTGGCCACCAACCTGGGCTCCTCACTGGTAGGCGCGCTGTATGTTCTGGACGAGCCATCGATTGGCTTACACCCGCGCGACAATGAACGTTTGATTCGTCTGCTGCATAACTTGCGTGACATTGGCAACACAGTGCTGGTGGTCGAGCATGACGCCGAGATGATGCACGCCGCCGATCACATCCTGGATATCGGACCTTCCGCCGGCGAGCTGGGCGGCCGCGTAATTTACGAAGGCGACTTCCCCGGCTTGATTGCCAGCGAAGCGTCTTTGACCGCACGCTACCTGCGCGGTGAAAACGCGATCAAGGAACCGAAACAAAGACGGTTGTTTCAGAAACGGCGCCTGACTCTGCGCGGCGCCGCCGAGCACAACCTAAAGACCATTGATGTTGAATTGCCGCTCGACATGCTGGTGTGCGTCACAGGCGTGAGCGGGTCGGGAAAATCTACTCTGATTCACGACTGTATCTATGCAGGACTGAAGAAGCAAAAAGGTGACTGGCAGGGGCATGTGGGGGCCTTTCAAAAGTTGGAAGGCGGACAACTTGTCGATGACGTGATCCTCGTGGATCAGTCGCCCATTGGACGGACTCCGCGCTCGAACCCGGTAACCTACATCAAGATTTACGATGCCATCCGCGAGGTCTTCGCCTCAACACGCGAGGCTCAGGGGCGTGGACTCGATCCGGCGCACTTCTCTTTCAACCTGCCGGGCGGTCGCTGCGAAGTTTGCCAGGGCGATGGCACAGTTACGGTGGAGATGCAGTTTCTTGCGGATGTAGAGCTCGTTTGTGAGGAATGCAAAGGCACGCGCTTCAAGCAACAGATTTTGGACATACGCTATCGCGGCAAGAATGTGCACGAGGTTTTGAGCTTGACGGTGCGTGAAGCAATCACGTTCTTTCGCGAGGTCCCTAAGATCACTAATCGTCTGCGCGTCCTCGATGACGTCGGTCTGGGATATCTTCGTCTGGGCCAATCGGCCACCACCCTCTCCGGCGGCGAAGCGCAGCGCATCAAACTTGCCGCGCATCTTTCCAAACGCACGGGTTCGAACACGCTTTACATCTTCGATGAACCAACCACCGGGCTCCACTTTGACGACATCAACAAACTTCTTGCGGCTTTCCGCGCGTTGATCGCAGCCGGTGGCTCGTTGCTGGTGATCGAGCATAACCTCGACGTGATCAAGACTGCGGATTACATTATCGATTTGGGTCCGGAAGGTGGCGATGCCGGCGGCTACGTTGTCGGGACAGGAACTCCGGAAGAGATAATTAAGATTCCGCAGTCTTATACTGGAAAGTTCCTCGGTAAGTACCTTGCCAAATCAAATGGGCATACAGCGTGATACGTAGAGCGACCTTCGAGGTAGTGGGTCAGTTCCCCGACGAGCCTTTCATGCACACCGAGCTTCAGCGCGCGTCTACTCTGACCCAGGGTATATCCGACGATAATGCCGGTCGAAGGCGGATTGGCGCGTAAGTGTTGAATCAGTTTAGTTAATGCGCGTTTGTAGTCACGCATTCCCAAGCGTCCATGGTCCTTACCTAGCTAAGCTAGACTTTGCCAGGCCCGGCGACGAAGCGGTAACCAACACCTCTGACAGTCAGCAGATGACGGGGTTGGGAGGGCTCGTCTTCGAGGTACTTTCGCAATCGCACGATGAAGTTATCGATGGC
>CAZVHN010000365.1:0-5959 GCA_964626895.1 uncultured Chloracidobacterium sp.
TTCAAGGAACGCACTATTCAGGGCACCGAATTGATAGGTGTGTTCCGCAGCGATTGGATGTGAGGAAAGTCATTTAGGTCTGACGGATCGACGCGACGGGATCGCTGGGCTAGTCGGTCGCTACCGCCAGTTCTGTAGGACGGTGCAGATCCTAAGCTCTGAATTGAAATCGATTTCACAGGTCAGTTTCGAGCTGTCCGCAGAGTCTGGTGTCTTGAGGGGCCCTCCTTAAAGGTCCGGCTACTGTTCCGGGGCCAAGTATGCATGAGACGGGCGGCGAATGAGCAGAGTAACTTAGTGAGTTCGAGGAAGGGTGAAACGAAAACAGGACCATTGGTGGTCCACTCTTCGTGTAAGCGAGTCAGGAAGCGCGCTTGCCAATCACTTCTTGATCATACCGTAAAGCTGGTCCGCCATTTTCGCATCGAGCGTTTTGAGAGTTTCATATTCGGCCATGGCCGCAGCGTGGTCGTTGATTGCAAAGTAGGCGAGTGCCAGATTGAAGTGGCCGGGGGCAAGCGTGGGTCTTAATCTGATAACTTCTTTGTAAGCCTGAATCGCTTCCGAATATCGACCGCCGGTGTATAGCGTCAGCCCGAGATTGAAGTGGGCCGCAGCGTTGTTTGGTTCAATCACGGTTGCCTGCTTTAGGGCCTCGGCAGCCTCGTTGTAGCGCTTCAAACCGGAGTAAGCGTTGCCCAGATTCTTGTAGGCGTGCGACAGAACTTGATCGCGGGTCTGGTACCCCTGCTTATAAGCCTGGCCCGTTTCGCCGAGCAGGCTAATCGCTCGCTGACTGGCCTCGATCGCCTCGTTGTAGCGATTCGTATGGTAGTAAATGTAACTCAGGTTGTTATGAATCTCGGGATTGTCAGGCTCGAGTGTAAGTGTCCGGTTATAGGTGGCGATCGCATCAGCATAACGATTCAGCCTTACCAGCGAGTAACCAAGCGGCATGAAGGCATCCGTATAATCGTCTCTTAATTTGACTGCTTTCAGGTATTGCTCAACCGCGTCTGCAAACCGTCCCTGATCGACATAAACGTTTCCCAACCCCGCATACGCGCGCGCGTCCATCGGATCGAAGCGAGCGGCCTGGCGGTATTCCTGCTCGGCTTCCGAATATCTGGGAGTGGGTGCGCTGCGCGCCGCGTTTCCCTTCGCGATCATCTGATCCTGGACCTTGGAAATGGGTCGGGGCGTGCGCTGCTCCGTTACCCGGCCACCACCGACCGGGGGATTTTCCGGTTTGCGAAAAACGAGGGCCGCGCCGCCGAGTATGTCGCGTGGCAAAGTGCCCCCGCCGTCCTGCGCAGATAGTGAGACTGATCCGTAAGTGAATAGCAGTGCTTGCGCGACAGCTCCAAGACGTAACAGAAGACAACGCCGATGCATTTCAACTCCCTTGTAAATCTAACAGAGGGGAAATCCCGACCAAATCGACATTACACCGCCGCGCGCTCTCGGGGCAAGCGGGCGTAACTGCGTGTAGCTATCCACAGATTACGCAGATTAAGCCTTCACAGTTGGCACGGGTCATTGTGAATTCTCGTCAGTCCGTTGAAACGGACGACTGAGAGTAGCCCAGACTGTAGAGGCTTAATCTGTGAAATCTGTGGATAGCTACTCTCAGCCGTCCGGTTATGCGGACTGAGGAGAGTGAATTATGAAGGCTAGTTGAGATTGTCGATCTGAAGTCCGATAGGATTCGCGCCGGCGCCCTTGATTCCGTCAATCACTTTTACCACGTCGCCGTAGGGTACTGAGCGTGGGGCCTTGATGAACACGGTCCTTTCGATCCGAGAAGCCTCGGGTAGGTCGAGGCGCCTCACCATTTCGTCTCTGTAGACATGATTCACTTCCCTTTCACGAAAAAGTCTTGCCAGGACGGCGTTCAGTTTAGCCGTGTCATCTATGCTTCCCATGTCAGTAAGTGAGTTTAGTTTCAGGCTGCGATCCGGTTCGATGGTAACAACCAGGGTCAGAAGATTTAGCTGCCGAATCTGATCGTCGGGCGGAGCAGGCAGTTTCGCGGCAAAGCGACTTGGTTTCGAAGGCACCGCTACCATGAAGATAATCAATAAGACTAACAGCACATCGATCAGCGGCGTGACATTAATGTGCGGCTTGTTCTCTGTCTCGGCGAGTGCTGCCATGCTTGGTTCCTCCCTCCCGAGAGCGCAGGCATCTTGCCTGCACGCGCTCGGTCATTACTGCAGCAGTTAGACACCTCACGGAGATGAAATGTTCCCGCGGGCATTGCCCAGTCCCAGCTGAAGAGACTTGATCTGTGTAATCTGCGGATAGCCCCGTCAACGGCGTGCGCGGGAATTCTCGCGATTGACAAGACACCACGCGACCAAGCCGCACAGCGAAAATCCAAATGCGTTTAGGATTCCGTGAGTCATGGCCATTTGCGGAATGTCAATCAAGAGTTGCTTGAAGACAATGCTGTAGGCATAGACGCAGGCGAGGAGCATGGCGGGCAAGCATGAGACAGATGAAAGAAGGAGCAGGACCCGACCCGGAATTGATTCCATTGAGGGTAGAATCCAGCCCACAACCAGGATAGCGAGTAACACCAGACCAATCGAGATCGTTACGGTGCCGACTAATGCCAGAGCGGGCGAGAAGCTAATGCCAGCGGCAACAAGAGGTGTTCCCGCTATGATGCCAATTGGCGTAAGTTTGAAGACTCGGCTAACACCTGCGAATTGGCTCAGTCTCCGCCCGGCCAGTCCCGCCAATATTGGTGCGGCGTAGGCAGCGAAGTGAAAGTGCACCGCCGTAAGCAGGATGATGGTGTCACCGTAACCCAGGAGTTGGATCCCCAGGCGATGCACGATCAGCCACCCACCCGCTACCGGTACAAATATTAGCCCGGCAGTTATGGAGACTTCCGCCGCCGATCTTAGTTCGGGCCTGCAGAGGCGCTGCAACCCAAACATTGCAATCAGCGCCGTCTCGCAAAACCAAAGGAAAGCGAGTACGGCTGCCGGCACTCCTGGGTCCAGTAAGAGTGAAACTACAGCGCCGATTGCCGCGAAGGGTTGGGCGAGCAGAGCCACTCGGTATAACCATGATTCCCCATCCCTTGACTCCGAAGCCGGCGCTAACGAAAGAGCCAGCGGGACAATGACTAGTATTCCCAGCAGGACGATTCGCTGCATCAAGGCAGTCTCAGGTGAATCCCCAATTCGAGCCAGGAACAGCAAGAACCAGACAAGACCGCCAAGGGCGGCGCTCAGTCGGCCCCAACGCGGCTTTAATCCGAAAAGATCAGTCATTTGTTTTGCCATCCCAAACTTCACTCAGCGAATAGGAGACCGCTTCAAGCGACGCGCAAAGTCGACGTATATAGAGTCGAAGGATATGTTGGTACGGCCATACTTCTATGATCTCACACACTCTGAGTCCGCAAGCGGACGACTGACAGTAGCCCAGCGCTTGAGTGCTGGGTTCGCTGACAAATATCTACCCAGTCCGCCCAGGCGGACGACTGATAATTGATGCGGTCAATTCATCGTTGAAGGTATTTCTTCAGCCGTCCGTTCCACGGACTATGAGAATTCGGGATGGCATACCCACCCAGCACTTAAGTGCTGGGCTACTATCAGTCGTCCGCAGCGGACTAAGAAAACCAATTCCATTTCTGTATTGATTAACCGCTCGAGCCCGAAGCGGCACTGTTTTCAACTTAAGACTACCGCTTAGCGAGCTGGCTGCCGTGGTTTGTAAATCCTGCGTTAGATACTGAAGCCTGCTTCACATCTTTCAACCCACTAATCACCACGCGCGCAACAGTCGGAATAATCTCGCGTTCGTTTGCATGATCAGTAGTGAAAGTCGCCAGCACGAACTTGTTTCCGTCCGGCAGCTCGACGTAGGCCACATCGTGCCGGGTAGTGCTGGTCCATCCAGCCTTTGACCAGAGTCGGGCGCCCTCGATTCCGGCCAGAGCGATGCCTGTGAAACCGCGCCCCTGATCATCTGCGTCTTTGCTCTTGTTTGAGTAGTCTCGTTTGAGCAACTCCATCATCTGCGCGCTTCGCTGTGGGGTAACGGACTTTCCGGTGGCGGTCTCCATCATCAGGCGCGCCGTGGCATCGGTAGTCAACTTATTCCGATTCTCACCCTTTGGTCCACGTGAGACACTCTCGCGCCCATAGGCGTCTTCACAAAAGGTCTTTTGGTTGACGTTGATATTCGTGTAGCCGAGCGAAGTGAAGTAACGATTAACAGCGTTTCGCTGGTGCTGCCATTTTTCCATCTCCTTTGGCGGCAGCTCGTAGCCGGCGGTGGTGTGGGTCACGACGTCAACGATGTACTGGGTCGCCTCATTTGAAGAATCAACGATCATGTCCTTCAATGACCGGCGCAGCTCGGGGGTGTCGGCAATCTTCTTGTCTTCAAGCCAGCGATGGGCCGCGGCCAGATAGAAAAGTTTCACAACGCTGGCGGGGTATATGCGCTCGTTGCCTCGATAGCTCGTGGTCACCGGGCGCTGCAGGTCGCGCAAGTCGATGAGCGTAATCGACAGCTGGTCCTCTTTGAGATTTTTGTCGGCAAACTTTTCTAGAGCGGTTCTGGCGGCTTCATCGACCAGGGCCTGCAAGGTGCGCTCGGACTCGGCGACGTGCGAGGGCGGCTTCATATGTGCCCCACCTGATGCAGTCAGACAGATGGAAATTGAAAGAAAGCAGGTGAGTGCGAGAGCAAGATTGGTTTTTAGTTTCATGGTTCGTATGAGTTGTAGGGGCGTCCCTCCGTGGGCACCCCATGCTATCCGCAGATTACACAGATTTCGCAGAAACATTTAGGCGGTAAGACGACGAAGTCAAAAACCCCTTTGTAGCCAGTCTGTTTCTTCTAATCTGTGTAATCTGCGTAATCGGCGGATAACCTGGGGGCGCCCACGCCTACAATCATCACCAGATCAATTTCCAAATCAAATCCATTGTTTCGGCAAAGGATTTCGATTATAAGGCAGACCATGGAAAAAGTATCAAAGGACGGGCTCGTCAGAGGCATTCGCCAGTGGGACCTGATTGGCGTGGTCATTAATAGCATGATCGGCGCGGGAATATTTGTCTTGCCCGCGAAAGCTTATGGGCTAATCGGAAGCTACAGCCTGATCGCATTCGTCATCTGCGCCTTCGTCGTCTTGCTCATCATCCTCTGCTTCGCTGAAGTGAGCAGCCGGTTTACGGAGACAGGTGGTCCCTACCGCTATGCGAGTGAAGCTTTTGGTCCGGCCGTCGGTTTCCAGGTGGGGTGGATGAACTGGATTGCGCGCATCAGTGCTTATGCTACGAACTGCAATCTCCTGATTGTTTACCTGAGTTTCTTCTGGCCGGCCGCCGCCTCGGGGTTACGGCGCGCCTTTGTGATCACGGCGATCACGCTTTCACTGACAATCATCAACTACATCGGAGTTCGTAATGCGGCCATTACAAGCAACATTTTTAGTATCGCCAAACTTCTTCCTCTGCTTCTCTTCATTGCCGTGGGTCTCTTCTTTCTGAGTCCTGACAATTTCACTCTCGGCGATTATCCCGGGTATGGATCGTTCTCAACCGCGGTGCTGCTTCTGATCTACGCGTTCACCGGATTTGAAAACGCGGGCGTGCCCGCCGGCGAGATCATAAATCCACGTCGCACCATGCCCATCGCGATCCTCGTGGCCATCGCGATTGTCGCGGTGGTTTACATATTTATTCAGGCAGTTTCTATTGGCACGCTCCCGAACCTGGGAGGTACGGAAAGGCCTTTGGCAGACGCAGCGAGCAGGTTCATGGGGCCAGTCGGCGCCTCCATAATCGCCGCCGGGGCGATTACGTCCGTCATTGGCAATTTGAATGTAGCGATCTTGTCGACGCCGCGCATTCTCTTTGCGATGTCGCTTGATCAGGCACTCCCGCAACGTCTGGCGGCCGTTCATCCCCGCTTTCGCACACCG
>CAZVHN010000366.1:0-9920 GCA_964626895.1 uncultured Chloracidobacterium sp.
CAAGTCCCGCCGGGTCAGTATCGCCAAATCGGATTTTGATACGGGTGGAGAAGGGCATGGTCAAAAGGATGCAGGACGGGGGCGAAACGATAAGAGATCAGAAGACACGGCGAAGGGGAGACACGGAGATGCGGAGAAAAACTCAAGATCGTAATGGCTACATCCCTGTTTCACCGTGTCTCCCCGTCAACGGGTTTCCGCCGCTCGGCGTCACCGCCTCCCCACCCCCTCGACCCTGCTTTAACATCTTCCGATCAATCTTCCCGCGGTCGTTCTTTGGCAGCGAAGCAACAAACTCGATCCAGCGAGGATATTTGTACAGCGCAAGTCTCGATTTGACGAAGCCTTTGATTTCTTCCTCCCGCCCAGCGTCAGCGTCGTAGCCCTCCCGCAGCACGATGAAAGCCTTGGGTTTTACCAATCCGTCCCCCGCATCGTGACCAATTACGGCGCATTCGAGCACCGCCTCGTGCTGCAGCAAGCAGTTTTCTATTTCACCCGGAGCCACGTAAACACCTGAAACCTTCAACATGTCGTCAGTGCGACCGTGGTACCAGTAATATCCTGCTTCGTCGACATGGAACTGATCGCCGGTCGTACACGAGTCGCCGGCAAAGGTCTCTTTGGATTTTTCATGGACGTTCCAGTAACACAACGCCGCCGAGTCTCCTTTGATCCTGAGCGTCCCCATCTCGCCCGTTGGTACCCGGTCACCCTCAGCGTTTATTATTGCGGCCTCGTAGCCCTCTACAATACGACCCAGGCTACCCGGCTTAACATCACCTGGTCGATTTGTTATGTAGATATGAAACATCTCCGCTGAGCCGATTCCATCGTAGATTTCCACTCCAACTGTCTTGAGCCAGCGCTCATAGAGTTCCACAGGCAGGGCCTCTCCCGCAGAGTAACAAAAGCGTAATGACGACAAGTCGTGCGATGTTGCCCGCTCAGCGTTGAGCATTCCATTGATCATCGTCGGCACCGTAGTCAGGATCGTGGGACGATAGCGTTCAATGACTTCAAATATCTTCTCCGGAGTGGAGCGTTCCTCGAAGAGCGCCGTTGCCCCACCCACCGCGAAAGGAAACAGCAGGTTGGTTCCGGTCGCATAACCGAAAAACAGCTTCGGTACAGACACCGTAAGATCGTTCTCGTTTACGCCCAGGGTGCGTTTCGCATAGACCTCGGTATTGAACGGAAGGTCGTGTTGCAAGTGGACTGCGCCCTTCGGATGCCCGGTCGACCCCGAAGTGAACAACCAGATGGCGATGTCATCGCGGTGAGTATCTGCCGGTGTGCATTCGTCAGAGCCGGCCTCCACCGTATCGGAAAAGGCGAGCCAATGTGCACTACGGCTGCGAAAGTTGATACCTTCGCTGCCCTCGGGTGTGCCCCCAGCCACGAGCACGGCGCGGAGGTAACGCGAGCCTTCAGCGGCTTCGGCGAAGGTCTTCAAAAGCGAGTGATGGATGACGGCGACGCGAGCGCGCGTGTATTCGAGGTAGTAACTGTAGTCAGCCGCCGGGAGCAGCGGGTTGACCATCGTGATCACGGCCCCGATGCGTGCGGCGCCAAACCAGGTCCAGACAAACGCAGGACAGTCAGGCAGGACAATCAGGATTCGCTCTTCAACGTCGAGTCCCAGATCGCGGAGCGTGTTGCCCACGCGATTGGACATGCGAGCAACGTCGCCGTAGGTAAAGGATTGATCCTGAAAATAAAGACAGGTTTTGTTTTCACGTCCTTCCTCCAGATTGTGATAGAGGAAGTAATCGGCAATGTTGAACCTTTCGGGAAACTCTATGCTCATCGCAGACATTAAGCTTCTGACCACCACCCCAAGCGGGCTGCCGGCTTGGGGACCCCGGTCTCGATTCCCTATCAATCAGCGTTGGCGGGCGAGTTGGCCTCTCACGTAAGCACCCAACCGCGCTCGGTCGTCGTCTTCGGCAGAAGTGAAGTGCGCGGCAAAACCGATCTCGTAGGCTTCTTCAACAACCTCAGACCAAAAGTAGACTGCGTCCTGATCGGGCAGTTCAATCTCAAGCCGGATCAGCTCTTTCGGTTCCACCTTGCCGCCGGTAAGGACGAAGCAACCGGTCTCGCTGAGGTTGGTGATGGTGGCTACTTGTTGAGTGAGCACTCCTTCCCAGCGTACGGGAAGATTTACTTTGATCCGTGGAGCGGATCGTCGCTCGTTTTTCATAAGATTATTCCGCTCAAATTCCTAAGTGGGTGATGAAAAAGGACAACCTCCCGCACCATGTTTGAGGTCCAGATAGGTACGGGCCTCCCAAAGCTCCGGGAAGAATTTCTTGCCTAGCGTAGTTTGCAAATACCCAATTCCTTCGGAACCGCCTGTGCCTCGCTTTGCGCCTACCATGCGCTCGACCATCTTTATGTGATGTGAGCGCCAGAGCAAAAAAAACTCGTCATGTTCCAGCAGAGCTTCAGCCAGTTGAAACTCTTCGTAACGCTCCTCGAAGTGAGTAAGAACCTCGAGCACCGCCTGGACGCACCTCTCGTAGAGCTTTTTCCGTTCTGCGTCGGTTAAGGATTTGTCGTCCGCGGGTGCGTCCAGTCCGCGCCGCCTTAACACCGCAAAAAAAGTCTCATTTAGAGACGGAGCTTCAAAGCGTTTCCGCAGGCGTTCGTAAGCAAAAGGATCGTTACGAAACTCATTCAGGATGCCCTCGAGCTTGTGACCCGAGGCGAATTCAATCTCGCGAAATTGCATTGATTGGAAGCCGCTGGCGGGATTCAATTGCTCGCGGAACCCTAAAAAACTGATGGGAGTCATAGTCTCCAGAATGTGAATCTGGGTGACCAGCAGTTTTTCTATCTCGACTACACGCCGCAGGGTGCGGGCGGCGGAGGGGAGCCGGTCTTCATTCATCATGACCATGGCGGCGTCAAGCTCGTGAAGGATCTGCTTGAACCATAATTCGTAAGCTTGATGGACCGTGATGAAAAGAAGCTCGTCGTGGTGTTCAGGCCCTGAGAGACACTCCTGCAAACCGATCAGGTCAGGAACTCGGAGGTATTTGTTGTATGAAAGCGGTGCAGCCTTGCCGTAGTCGTTTGTCATGGTCCGTCGTCAGTTGTCAGTGGTCAGTTGTATCGAAAGCCGAGTCCGCCACTGACGACGGACAACGGACTACTGACAGTTTCAGAATGCCGCGCCGGCCGCTTCGTGCCTGGCGTAAGCGCGAGTGTCCCTGATCGTCTTCATCTCCCCAATGATTAGTTCCCACTCTTAGTCCGTGGTGTAGAAGTGAGGAGAGATGCGCACACCCGCGCCGGGGCGAAAATCAACAATAAACTCCCGGCTCACCAGCTCGCTGGTGATGGCCGCCGCGTGCTCGTGCATAACCGTGACGGTGCCCCCACGCTCGGATGAACTCCTTGGGCTCGTAACTGTGAACCCAGCTTCCTGGGCCAGGTCGATCAAAAGCGAAGTTTGGCGCACACTCTTCCTGCGAATATTCTCCACACCGATTTCATTAATGATCCGATAACCCGACTGGGCGGCGTAAAGCGCCGGAATCGCAGGCGAGCCGTGGAGAAAGCGAGCAATACCTGGGGCGTAGCGAAGCTCTTTATCAAAGGCAAAAGGCTCTTCGTGCGCCATCCAGCCCGTGGTTTTTGGTTGGAGCTTGGCATGCAAATCGGGACGGACGTACAGATACCCTGCGCCTGGCCCACCACAGAGCCACTTGACCGATCCGCCCGTTGCGAAGTCTACATTTAGATCTTTGACACTGAACGGAACGGTGCCTGCGGACTGATAGGCATCGAGCACAACCATTGCACCTGCCTCATGGGCCCGCTCGGTAATCGCTCTGGCGTCCTGGAGAAAAGCACTCTTGAATAGGACATGGGAGAAAGGCACCAGCAGAGTCTCCTCATCGATCGCCGCCAACATGCGCTCGAGTGGCACGGTAATACCGTCATCCGATTTCACCGTTTCAATGCGCAGACTCCCGTTACGTGCGTGCGCCTCATAGACGTACATCACCGAAGGAAAGTTGAGCTCCGAATAGACAATCTTATTTCTCTTGGGTGTGGGTTCGAAACAGGAAAGAATCAGCGACTGACAAACTGAGACATTCTGATGCATGACCACGGTGCCCGGGTCCGCGCCTATGATTCGCGCCACGTCGTTGCCCACCGTCACCGGCATGTCCCACCAGCCTTCGGCCCACGCCAGCACCCCGCGGGTGGCCCAGGCCTCGGCATAATCGTGCAAACGATCGTAAGTAGCCCTGGGCATCGCTCCCAGGCTATGCGAGATCAGGTAGACGGTCTTGTCCAAGATAGGAAACTCGCTACGCCATTTGAGCAGGTCGTCAGTCAAGAGATGATCCCTCGCATCTGTGAATGGAGTTAATTTACCACAGAGAAGAATCTTAAGGCAGGTAAGCTCGGATTTGCAGTGCGGTGGCAGAGCGAAGCGCGACACCGCTTTGGATTTGCAGCAAGCCAGTACCAAAGCGCCGTCGTCTTCCAACGGGTCGGTCGGAAAAAGTTTGGAGAAGTTTGCAGAACGACCAGCGCGAGCGAAGCGAGTGTGAACATGCCTGAAAGGCATGAAGTTAATAGCCGGGGGCAACGCCCCCGGTGGGAAGGTTTCAGTTCCGACCCTGAAAGGGTCGCAGTCTCGACGAACTACATCACGCAGGTTGAATCTTTGTTTGGCACGGTGCGACCCTTTCAGGGTCGGAGAGCTTTAACACCTTTCCGGGGGCGTTGCCCCCCGGCTATTGACTTCGTCCCTTTCAGGGAACAAGGCAAATTTTGCGCCCCGCGCTGTCTCGCTCGGCACCCTGCAGCGCTTCGCTCTGCCGGCGCACTCCAAAAAGGCCCCACCGCGCTTGGCTAACTTGCCGCCGCCTCACTTAGTGATAAAGTGATTTAAAAGATGTGGAAGTTTCCAAATCCTATCAAACACGCAATTCCTGAAACACGCTGGCCCAGTGCGGAGGAGGCAGCCCGCTCGCTGCTCTTCCAGCCAATACGAATTGGACGTAGCGAGTTAACCAGCCGCACCTGGGTACCCGCAATGGTGCCCTGGCGTGCGACTGAAGATGGTTTCGTAACGCAGGCAAACATCGATTGGTATCGCAGATTTGCAGCCGGCCAGCCGGGCGCGCTAGTCGTTGAGGCAACCGGAGTCCGTGACATCCCCAGCGGACCGCTACTCAGAATCGGCCACGATCGTTTCATTCCGGGATTGCGGCAGCTGGTGGAAGCAGTTCGCGAGGCGAGCGAAGGCCGGACGCGTCTTTTTATTCAGATCATCGACTTTCTCGCGGTAAAGCGCCGACCGGAGCAGGAGAAATATTTCAAACGATTTCTACGTATAACTGACCGTCACCGACAAACACTTACAGAAACCAGCAACGATCAAAGTTGGCTCGGATGTGACGAAGCGGAGGTGCGAGCATTTCTGGCGAGCACCAGCGACGAAGCCCTCGAGCAGATACTTGATGAGCGGGAGTTGGAATCACTACGCTTTGGTTATCGGGAGCGCGTCACCGACACCGAGTTAGCGCACGTGCGCGAGTTGCCGCAGGTGTTGCCGGGAATCTTCGCCGCTGCCGCCGGGCGAGCCCGCGAAGCAGGATTTGACGGAGTCGAGCTCCACTATGCCCACGCTTACACAATGGCCTCGTTTCTGAGCGCGCGAAATACTCGTACTGATGGTTACGGCGGGCAGCGCGAGGACCGCGTTCGCTTACCGCTGGATGTGTACCGCGCTGTGCGTGAGCGTGTCGGTGAGGATTATATCGTGGGCGTCCGTTTTCTTGGTGACGAGGTGATTGAACGAGGAAACCGGATCGATGACGCGACCTACTTCGGCGTTGAGTTTGCCCGGGCGGGCTTGGATTTTCTCTCAATCTCAAAAGGCGGAAAGTTTGAGGATGCACAACAGCCTAAAGTTGGGCAGGCCGTTTACCCTTACACCGGCAAGAGCGGTTATGAATGCATGCCGACAACTCTCTCTGACGAAATCGGGCCCTTCGGTAGGAATGTTCCGCAGGTTGCGGCGATCAAGCGGGCCGTAAACGCCGCAGGTTTCAGCACTCCCGTTGTTGCCAGCGGTGGAATTACCACTTTTGAGCAAGCGGAAGGAATTTTGCGGCGAGGCGAAGCTGACCTCGCCGGCCTGGCGCGTCAAGCGCTTGCCGATCCCGACTGGTTCGTGAAAGTCCGACTCGGCCGCGGCGCGGAAATTCGTCGTTGTACTTACACCAACTATTGCGAGGCCCTCGATCAGGCGCATAAGCAAGTGACGTGTAAATTATGGGATCGCTTCGAGCTTGAGGATCCGGAAGTTAGCCTGGCAGCTGATGGTCGTCGTCGCCTGCTGCCGCCTAAGTGGAAGTTGTAGGGGCGTCCCTCTGTGGGCGCCCGTCGTTCTCCGCCACTCACCTCTGTCGAGATCCTGTCATTTCCGCAACTCGGGGTGCCCACGGAGGGACACCCCTACAATGTGGCCCGGTCGTCTCTGCCGGGAGGGGGCCCAAGGAGTTACGCACTACGACACTGCTTTCTCGTAGGCTGCTACAAAAGTGGGATCGCGTTTCTTTAGTTCCTCGTGGCCTACTCTCCCACTGCGCATCATCAGTGAGTATGCCAATTCTATCGGGCTAAGGTGTAGGTACTGCCTTACGTTCTCAAACCAAAGCATGCTCTCGAGGGCGGCCGCTTGATACTCCTCGATGTATGGCTTGCGGGTCGCGTCAAATTCCAGGAGAGCACCGCTCACATCATCATGGCGCTGAAAACTACGGGCCAGCGCAATCGCATCCTCAATCGCCAACTTGGTTCCCGAACCAATCGAAAAATGGGCGGTATGCAACGCGTCTCCCATGAGCACCACGTTTTCAAAAGCCCATTGGTCATTTTTTACCAGAATAAAATTGATCCACTTGGAATTGTTTGAGAGTAGGGGGTGCCCCTGCAAATCTGGCGAAAAGGTTTGTTCGATGTACGCTCGGGTGTCGGCCTCGTTCATGGTAGCCAACCCTGCCTGCTCCCATGTCTGAGGATCACACTCGACAATGAAAGTGCTTGTAGTCCGGTTGAATTTGTATGAGTGCGCTGAGAAGATTCCGGCTTCATTCTCGCGGAAAGTCAGCGTCAAACCGTGGAATAACTGATTCGTGCCGTACCAGATGTAACGATTCGAGCGAACGCTTAGATTTGGACCAAAGTGTTCTGCAAAGCGCTGGCGAACGGTGCTGTTGATACCGTCGGCACCCACCAACAGGTGGCAATCGGCCCGGCATGACTCGATGTCATTGATTTCCGAACGAAAAAGGACTGCGACTCCGAGTTGCTCCGCGCGTCGTTGCAGAATCTTTAATAACTGCAGGCGGGAAACGCCGGAGAAGCTGTTGCCGCGAACAGAGATCTTTTCGTCGCCGCGCACCACGTCGACGTTGTCCCAGGCCTCAAACTGTCTGGTTATCTCGGCGTGAGATTCTGCGTCGGCCGCGCGCAAGTTTGCCAGTGTCTTTCCGGAAAACACCACGCCCCAGCCAAGCGTGTCGTCCGGTCCATTGCGCTCGTAAACCGTGATCCGGTGTTCCGGATTCGCCTTCTTCATCAGAATGGCGAAGTACAAACCCGCCGGCCCGCCGCCGATGATGTTGATCTTCATCTACTCCTTCAAAAGCTGGCTGGCGATGATCAGCTTCTGGATCTCGGATGTGCCTTCGTAGATGCGCAAAGCGCGCACGTCGCGGTAAAGACGTTCCACCACACTGCCGCGCACGAGGCCCGCGCCACCGTGGATCTGAACGGCCTGATCAATTATTCGGCCGGCAGCTTCGGTAGCGTAGAGCTTAGCCTCGCTGGCCTCTCGACTCACCCGTCCGGTGCCAGTGTCTTTGAGATGGGCGGCGCGATAAACCAACAGCCGGGCGGCGTCAAGCTCTGTGATCATATCGGCCAGCTTCTCCTGGATGAGTTGATGCTCGGCAAGCCTGCGACCAAATTGTTTCCGGGTGGATGCATAGCGAACCGATTCATCAAGCGCGCGCCGGGCCATGCCGCAAGCGGCGGCTCCTACGCTCGCGCGAAAGGTGTCGAGCGTGCGCATGGCCAGGATAAAACCATCTCCTTCGGCTCCTACCATGTCCTCCGCAGGGACGCGACATCCGTTAAAAGCAATTTCACCGATCGGGTGCGGTGAAATCATCGCGGTCCGCTCGACGACGGTGAAGCCAGGCATCCGCGCGCCCACAACAAACGCAGAAAGCTCTGCCCGTCCGCCGGTTTTAGTTCCGGTTCGGGCAAACACGGTATAAAAATCCGCGAGTCCCGCATTTGAGATGAAACACTTGCTACCGTCGATGACCCAGGCGTCACCATCGCGCTGAGCGGTGGTTCTAATGGCGGAGACGTCGGAGCCGGCTTCAGGTTCTGTCAAGGCAAATGCAGCGATGGCCCTTCCGTCTGCTGCGCGCGACACCCAGAAATCGCGGACATGCTCCGGGGCCGCCTGACTAATCGCATAAGTACCTAACCCCTGCATCACGAAAGCGAGGTCAGCCAATGCTGATGAGTAGGCCAGGGCCTCGCGAATCAAGCAGAGGGCGCGGACGTTAAGCCGCGTATCGTGCGAAGCGACCGCATAGCGGAGCAGACCGGCGCTGGCCAGCAAACTCAAGTAGTCGCGGATTCGCTCGTCAACATCGCGTTCTTCGATAGCCCGAGGTTCAATCTCCACCTCAACAAACGATGCAACGGCGCTCGCAAGGTTGCGATGCTCAGAAGTGAAAAAGGGCGTTTGTTCGATAAATGAATCCATATTTTGGAGTGCGCCGGCAGACGCAGCGGCGACAGCGCTTTGGATTGGTTTAGCTACTATTCTGGCGCTGAGTCAAACTCATCATATCGATTTTAAGGGGACTCGGAATTAACGCGCAGCCAATCCAAAGCGGTGTCGCACTCGGGCTTGCCACCGCAGTCCAAATTACTTGAATCTCGGCTGACGTTTTCCAACGAACGCCTCGTAAGCTTCGCGATAGTCAGGATGCTGCATGCAAATGGCCTGTGCCTGTGCCTCGCATTCCAGCGCAGCACTGAGATTCATATCAATCTCGCGATTAAGCATTTCCTTCGTCTTTGCCAGCGCGAAAGAAGGTCCTTGAGCCAGTCGTTCTGCGAATTCGCGAGTGACGTTCGCCAACTCTCCAGCGGGTACCACTCTGTTATACAAGCCAATTCGTTCCGCCTCTGACGCGGAAATGAAATCGCCGGTAAAGAGCAGTTCAGTAGCCTTGGCCAAGCCCACTACTCGCGGCAATAAATGCGCGGCTCCCATGTCGGCGCCTGAGAGGCCCACCTTTATAAAAAGGAAAGCAATCCTGGCTTCCAGGCTGGCGATCCTGATATCCGATGCTAATGCTATGCAAGCGCCCGCTCCCGCCGTTGTGCCATTCAAACTTGCAATCACCGGCTTGGGCAAAGTACGAATGTTGCGAATCAGATCGCAAGTCATTCGGGTGAATTCCAATAGGCCTTCCATATCCCGGGCAAACAGCTCGCCGATAATGTCGTGGACGTCGCCGCCGGAACAGAAAGCCCGTCCTGATCCGGTGATAACCACCACGCGCACGTCGTCTTCGGCGCGCAGCGCCGCGAACGTGTCGGTTAGTTCTCGATAGACTTCGAACGTAAGCGCGTTCAGGCGCTCCGGGCGGTTAAGAGTGATTGTACCCACTCCCTTATCCGACCGTTCGTAATGAAAACTCGTGGGCCTGTTCATGCTTGGATCGCCTGACTACTTGTATGAACCACTCTTCCGAGGATTAGCACTCGGTAACTCGGCTGCAAACCAGACCGACGTCACAACGCCGCGATCGCTTCGATTTCGACCTTTGCCTCGTCATCAAGCAAGCTTTTTA
>CAZVHN010000367.1:0-2345 GCA_964626895.1 uncultured Chloracidobacterium sp.
CGCGCGGGCAGGGTATGATGCTGCGGGGGTACGACCCGACGGCCTTGCCCCTCGAGGCGCGGCAGCGCTCCATGTAGTAAGGTTTCGTGTGCTGCTTGCGGAATTCAGCGATTATTCTCAGGGAATGCCACTGCAATAGCGCCTCGCAAGGCGGTGTCGTATCCCAAACGACTCAATTCCACCTGAGGAGCCGGCACCAGTTTCAGGTGTTCTTCCATCACAATTTTGGCTGCGTGGATGAAATTTTCTCCTCCGCCCACTGCCACGCCGCCGCCGATACGAATGAGATCCGGGGCATAGAGAACGGCCATGTTGCGCAATCCTTGCCCTAGGTTATAAGCGACTTCGTCCCATTCCTGTGAGGTTAGTGCTTCAGCTGGCTTGCCATAAATGCGGCGGATGCCATTGCCCGAGACCAGCGCCTCCAAGCAATCGGGTGCGCCGCATTCGCATTGAACAGCGCGTAGGTTCGAGGAGCGAAAATTAATGGACTGATGCCCTACCTCAGGATGAGCGCCATCTTGCCCCCGATAGATCTGGCCATCGACTAAAAATCCGCCACCCATTCCAGTGCTGAGCGTGAGGTAGAGAAAGCGCTTTGCCAAGATGCCGCCCCAACGATACTCACCCACAGCAGCGACATTAGTGTCTACATCAACGCGGAATGCACATCCCCATTTAGATTCCATCATCGCTTTGAGGGGCACATTCCGCCAGGCAGGCTGGTGCAGCGGAGAGACGATGCCCTGTTCCCAATCCAGTGGCCCGCCTATCGCCGCGCCTATTCCCATGATTTCCTCTTCTGCCGCGACTTCGGCGATCATACGGTTGATATTTGCCAGGTCTGTTTCCAAACTGGTAGATGTGTCTGCTCGCGCCCGTCGCAAAATGTTTCCCTCGCGGTCCGCTGCCGCAACCATGATCTTTGTTCCGCCTATGTCCAAACCAACAAACACCGTCATAGACAAACCTCTTGATTTTTCTTTGTTCTACGCTAGCGCGTTTTAAGCACTCACCTAACGTGGCCCGTCCTCGGGTCACTGTAGCGTTTGGTTTTTCGAACCAGTTCAAATCCGACGGGCAGCGAGAGGCCCTGATTATGATATAAGCAGGTGACGAAGTTGATGCCCTTCATCCACAAATCTGCCGAAGATTCTTCGGCACTTGCCAGTGAGCGTTGCACTTGGTCATGGCTGATTTCGCCATTCAACCGCGATGATAACCCTGTCGCCGTGGTTTATCCAAATGCGTGAATCAGTTAGTCGCTGTACAGGTCAAGCAATTTGCCGTTTTTCATGCACCAAGTTTACTCAAAACTGCTTAAAGTGAGTCAATAGATCAGGCTCCAAGCCGCCAAACAATTTACAAGTTGATCCAAAATTCAGGAGAGCTCTGTGAAAACACGTAAACTTCACATGATTGGTAACGCACACATCGACCCGGTCTGGCTATGGCAATGGCAGGAGGGGTTCCACGAGGTCAAGGCCAGCTTCCGCTCCGCCCTCGAGCGTATGAAGGAATATCCCGACTTCACCTTCGTCGCCAGTTCCGCCGCCTTCTACGAGTGGGTGGAGGAATCGGATCCCACGATGTTTGCAGAGATCCAGCAGCACGTGAAGGACGGGCGTTGGGGCATTGTCGGCGGTTGGTGGGTGGAACCGGATTGCAATATCCCAGCAGGGGAATCGTTTGTCCGCCATAGTCTGTATGGACAGCGTTACTTCAAAGAGAAATTCGGTGTTATCGCCCAGACAGGCTTCAATGTAGATAGTTTCGGCCACGCGGGAACGCTGCCGCAAATCCTCAAGAAGAGCGGCCTTGACTATTATGTCTTTCTGCGTCCGATGCCGCATGAGAAAGGACTGCCATCCCGTCTGTTCTGGTGGCAGTCTGATGATGGCTCACGCGTGCTCACGTTCCGAATCCCGTTTGAGTACCTTTCTTGGGGAAAGGATGTAGAAATCCATGCCCGGCGCTGTGCCGATGAGATGAAAGAACCGATCGATGAATTCATGTGCTTTTACGGTGTGGGTAATCACGGCGGTGGACCAACGATTGCCAACATTGAAAGTATTCACCGCTTGGATGCCGATCCCGAGTTCCCAGCTCATTTGGTTTTCTCCACCCTCGAGGCATTTTTTCAGGCTGCGGAAACAAAAAGTTGGCCGATTCCAATTGTTCAGAGTGAACTCCAATATCATGCCAGCGGCTGCTACGCCGCGCATTCTGGAATCAAACGTTGGAACCGCTTGGCTGAAAATCGTCTGCTCGCCGCTGAGAAATTGTCTGTTGCGGCAGCGGTCTGGGTCGAGGAAACGTCAGACTTTTCTGCCTGTACTCGCGAT
>CAZVHN010000368.1:0-17827 GCA_964626895.1 uncultured Chloracidobacterium sp.
GCAGCCAGCCCGACCAGTACGCGCAAGAAGACCGGAAGATACGGGATATTCTGCTCGATGCTCGTGAAAACGTCTTCCGTAAACTGGATCTTGTTACCAGGCAATTGTTCGGCGATGCGTTTGGCAACCTCGGCTTTGTCACTAGAACTGCGAACTTTCACCATAATGTAAGTGCACTTGTCCCGCGCCTCGAATGCTTCCTGCATAGCTGCCAGCGGCATCTTTACGCGAGCAGTTGACTCGGGGGAGTAGATGCCTGCCACTCGATATGGCTTGTCACCAATCAGCTTCAATTCACTGCCTACGCCAAGTTTGTTGTTGCGCGCTTTCGTCTCGTCAATCACAACCTCATCATTCCCCTGCGGCGCGCGTCCGGCGACAAGGTGAATGCCGTTCATCCTGGAAAACGGTTCCCAATCGACGCCCTCTATTCGCTCCAGACCAAACCCGCGATTGCTCTGAAGCACATTTACAATCACAGGCAGCGCCTCCTCGACGCCCTCAATCCCCTTCAGTAATTCGGCATACTTCGTACTGAGGTTGGCTGTCGATGAGGTCAACTGCATTGATCCGGGTCGCGTGAAGATTATCTCCGCGCGCAGGTTTGATCCGCGACGTTGCAGATCGTTAGACATGCCGCGCGCTAATCCGGTAAAGAGCATGACGAGGCTTACCCCGAGAGCGATGCCGGCCACACTGACCAAAGTGCGCACCGGGCGCTGACGAATGTTTGAACGAATCAAATTGTCCATATTTCCTTGATGTCAGAAACAGACAACTGTCACACACTTCTGACGCTTATTCCTATCTGGGTATACATTAAGGCATTTCGATGAAAGCCAACAACCGCCGCAGACGCTAAGTACTGATGCAGTGTGGTTAGGATGCGGTTATACCGCTCGACTACAGAACCGAGGAGCGGTAGCGACCGGGTAGGGTGTGGCATCACTCACACCTGGTAGAACACTGGATTGTTTCTTGACTCTAGCGAGAGTTGACCCGGTCGCTACGGCTCCTCGGTTCTGTAGTTGATTAGCACCCAATTGGTTGCGCCAACCTGCACCAGTATAGACGCTTCTGCTTCTTTGCCGGACAATTGCCGTAAGCAATCCATTATGGTTTCAGCTATGATTGGCCCATTCAATCACAAAGGGATTTAGATTTTGGCAAGCGAGAGCAAGTTTAGTTCCTCGGCGCCGGCAGTCGAGATTGACCGCCGGAAGGGTCCCTGGCCTGCGGTTGAGCTTGATCGTCGTGGCGGTCTGCTCGCAAGTCTGGACTGGACCGCAGTCGGCACTCTGGCGATCTGTGTCGTGCTCGGGCTCGGTTTGCGAATAAGCAACCTCGGCACGATCGGGTTCGCAGAAGACGAAATGAACAAGCTCGATGCCATACGCGCTTACCAGCGGGGCGACATCAGAGCGAACGCTGAACACCCGATGATGATGAAGGCGCTCATGTTCGGATCCGTGAAAGCTGCAAGCGCCTGGCACAACCTGACGGGCCGCGCAGTTAGCGATGAATTCGCCTTGCGTCTTCCGAATGCCATTGTGGGCGCGCTTACCGCGATTCCGCTTTTCTTACTAACGGCCGCCTACTTCGATCGGTGGACAGGACTATTAGCTGCCGGGTTTTGGGCCTTTGGAATCAATGCGATCACTCTCAATCGCGTGGGCAAGGAAGACACGCTGCTGGTGTTCTTCATGCTATTCGCTTTCTATTTCTATGTGCGGGCGAAACTGATCTCTCCCCGTGACGAGGCGGCGAGACGACGCAATTATATTCTCAGCGCGATTTCGTTTGGCTTCATGCTCGCCTCGAAATATTTTCCTCACTACTTCGGGCTCAACGCTCTGTTTCATCACAAGTTTCACGTTCGCAAACCCGAGTCAGGTGAGCCGAGTGGGAAAACGCCAACCATCTTCTACGTTCTCATACTGGTCGCTTTTCTACTCGCGAATCCCGCGGTGTTGCTGCCGCAGGTCTGGGACTATCTGAATGCTTACACGGGCGAGCGCCTGCTGGTCCATACTGGCTATCTCTTCGGCGACCAACTCTACAAGAACAACATGTCGAGCACGCCTTTCTGGGGCACGCCCGTGTACTTCTATCTTCTTTTCATGGCCATCAAGATCCCTTTGTTGGTTCTGGCGAGCTTCGTGGTGGGCTTTCTTGTTTCGCTGAAACGCTGGCGGCACCCGGGACATGCATTTGTCGTTTTCATGTTTCTCTTCTGGATAGTGCCCTACTCGCTGATCGGTGGAAAGTGGCTGCGTTACACGCTCTCACTTATGCCTTTTGTCTACATGATTGCCGCAGTAGGCGTCCTTGCCTTGATCGGGTTCTTGTCGAAGTTCTTGAAGGCCTCAAGAGACGCGTCCGCCATTGTTTCCGCGGCTGCCGTTATCGTGTTTATCCTGCTCCCGGGCTGGACCGCCTATGCGCATGGGCCGCACTACGCCCTTTACACTAATGCTCTGGGTGCCGGGCGAACTGGTTATTATTTTCCGCACGATGAGTTTTACGATGATAGTTTGCGCGAGGCGATAAAGTTTGTGAGCGACGTTGCTCCTCAGCATTCGATCATCGCCCACGAAACTCCGGCGGTGACCCGATACTACCTGGAAAGATTCTCCCGACCCGATCTGACCTCGCAGGTGATTTCCAGCGCTGATTTCGATCCGGCAAAGCTCACTGCTCCGGCCTACATCATCGTCCAACGTGGTCGGACATATTTTGAGAATCGGGGAAAGATCGACTTCATCCGGGCGAATTTCAAAAAAGTTTTCGAAGTTAAGATCAAAGAGGCCACCGCAGCCGAAGTATTTGTAAACGAATAGAATTAGCTATCCACAGATTTCGCAGGTTTCGCAGATTCTAACAATGTGTTAAAGCAGCCTATGCGTTAACTTGTTTTTGCTTCTAAGGTGTTCTGCTTTCCTGCTTGTATTGAATCTGCGGAATCCGCGTAATCTGTGGACAGTGCTGGCATCGAACCATTGACATCAGCTAATCTGCTCATCATGAAATTAAACCGAAGGCTGCTTCTTTTTCCTTGCTTATCCGCGCTCCTGCTGGCTCTTGCATTCCTGTCGCCGACCCCACAAAGCGGAGCCGCAAACCGAGTTCAAATTACTGTGTTGGGGACGACAGATCTTCACGGCAACATCTACCCGGTTGACTATTACACTAACAAACCAGACAACCGTGGTCTTGCAAAAGTCGCAACTCTTATAAAACGAGCACGCAAAGAGAATCCCAACGCACTGCTGGTGGATTCCGGCGATACGATTCAGGGCACGCCGCTCGAGTACTATCATAATAAGAAAAACAAGACGCCTCCCGACCCCATGATGCTGTCAATGAACGCGCTCGGGTACGACGCGGTGGCAGTGGGCAATCATGAATACAACTTCGGGTTGAAGGTGCTCGAGAAGGCCCGCAGCGAAGCTAAGTTTCCCTGGCTCGCGAGTAACACGTACGAAAAAGGAACCGACAAGACCTATTACCAGCCATACCTCGTCAAAGAAGTTTCAGGTGTTCGCGTCGGTATCCTCGGTATAACGACGCCCGGCGTTCCGGTCTGGGAGAACACACAAAACTACGCAGGTCTGGATTTTCGTGAACCAGTTAGCGAAGCCAGGAAATGGGTATCGGTGTTGCGCGAGAAAGAGCGCGTTGACGTAGTCGTGATCGCCATGCACATGGGACTGGAGGAAGACTTACGCACCGGAGAAATCAATCCCGGGCAAGTGCCTAATGAGAACCGGGCCCTGGCCATCGCGAAACAGGTTCCCGGCGTTGACGTTATTTTCATGGGCCATACGCACCGCGACGTGCCTGCGCTTTTCGTCAACGGCGTGCTGTTGACCCAAGCCAACCACTGGGGCCGCCATCTCGCACGCGCCGATTTGTATCTGCAAAAGGAAGCCGACCGCTGGCAGGTTTACGCCAAGTCTGCGCGCACGATTCCAGTTGATGACAAGGTCGAGGCAGATCCGGAAATTCTGAAACTGACTGAACCTTACCACAGGGAGACCGAAGGATGGCTGTCGCGTGTTATCGGCGAGTCCGCAGCGGAACTCACAGCGCGCGAGGCGCGCTTTCGTGATACCGCCATCCTCGATCTGATCCAGCGGGTGCAGTTGGAAGCAGGAAACGCGGACGTTTCAATGGTGGCGAGTTTCAATCCCGACGCGCGCATCAATAAAGGCCCGGTTACGGTGCGGGACATCGCCGGACTTTACGTCTACGAGAACACGCTTGTCGTTCTGGAAGTTACCGGGCAGCAGCTGAAAGATGCGCTCGAACACTCGGCGAAGTACTTCCGTGCCTACGAACCAGGAAAAGCCGCCGCTGAGTTAGTCGACGACAAAATCCCGGCTTACAACTTCGATATTGCCGAGGGTGTCACTTACGTTCTCGACATCACCAAGCCATTGGGCCAACGAATTCAAGACCTTAGTTTCCGTGGCAAGCCTCTGGATCCCAATCAGAAACTGAAGCTGGCCACCAATAGCTATCGGGTCAACGGCGGCGGCGGTTACACCATGTACAAGAACGCGCCCGTGGTTTATCGATCGAGTGAAGAGATACGGGAGTTGATCATTGACTGGGTTGAACGTCACAAGACGATTCCTACTGGGCCGACCAACAACTGGAAGCTCGTGCCTTAGAAGAAAAGAATTAGCCGCCGACCTTGCTGAGCTGAGATCCTCTGCGCGCAACCCAGGCTCTATCCTTTCGCCACGCTTCGCGGGCTTGCTATCTTGCCAGGCACACTTATGGAATTGGCCACTCAACCAGCGCCAGGGGCGCGGCAGAAGGTAGCCCGGCGCAAACGCCGTAGGCGGTGCAGCGCCTGGAACGGCCCCCAAAATGGTACCAGCCCTGAAAGGGCATTTCCGCCGCGCCTTCAGCGCTCGTAAACATTTCGCCGCGTCTTATTAGTCGTCAGTTCCTTGTCTGATCCGCGTTTATCCGCGTAAATCCGCGGCCAGTTTTCATTCATAGAAAAAACCAAAACGGCAACCGGAGGGGTTTTTCGGTTGCCGTTCCGGCTACTACAGTCAGGGGAGGCGAGTCTGTGAGACGGGGTTCTCGCTGCCTGACGCGCGGGGGAGAGTTCAAACCGGGACTTCAGCGAACCATGGCGACGATCTCAACCGTTTCATAGCTGCTTCGGGCAAGCTCGCTCTTCGAAGAAATCGCTGCCAATTGGCCTTCGATGGCCCGCTCTGCACCAGACTTCTGCAACTGCCGACCTGTTGGCTGGCCCGCGGTCCAGACCTCGGAAAGAAAGTAGCGTTGACCGTAGCGATGAAATACCAGCTTCGTCTGCTGCGGGACGATGCGTGCCCGGATCGACTGCGTCAATCGGATCGCCACATCATTCGAGTCCCGGCTGCTGATCAGTAGTGCGTCGGCATTTGCTGTGAACCCTCGCACCGAGTACTCACCGGCCCCTAGCGACTTGGCACCAACTGCGAATTCGAACGGGATATCGGCAACGACTAGGCCGGATGATTGAGCGTTGGCAGAAACTAGTGCCGCCATCAACGCAACCGCGGCTATGAGCACCAAGATCGTGAAGCCTCTTAGAATTTGCTTTTGCATATTTCTCCTCTTGCCTTTCCAGGCGATGGTCGAAAGCGGCTCGACCTCAATCTACGTAGTAAGTGGTCGATCGTCTGATCAACTTCTTACCGGTGGTGGCTCAACTTGTTTCAATCTCGCGAGCCGTGCTCTCTATAGCCACTCACGTGCCACGCACATTGGCGATTGGTGAATCAGAAAAGCTGGTGCAGTAAACCGCGGCCACAGCGATAGTTAAGCGCGGTCAATCGAAGATTCCTGTTTTCCGGAGGACCCACTCGCGACATGGGAACCCTATCTCATCGGATAGCCCACGTATCTGTTCGGATAGAGTTGGGTGAGTGAGCGCTGAAGGGACCGCCAAAAATAGCCAGGGGCGAGGGGTGAATTGTAGGGGCGGCACTCCGTGGCCGCCCGTCGCTTTCCGCAACTCACCTCTCTCGAGATCCGGTCATTACCGCAACTCGGGGTGCCCACAAAGGGACACACCTACAACTGCTGCGGAAGTTCTCGGCGGTCGTGTTGCCCGCGACATATTTAGGCGCGTACACTTGCCACTCGCAGTCCCCGGAACATCACTGAAAATGAACCCACGACTCGCAGCTATCGCCGGAAAACTCAAAGGCGCCGTTTTCCCGATCACTGAAGCTCCGGTCTTGATTGGCCGGGAAACCGCCGCCAACCTCTGCATCGCAGATCCGTCCGTGTCACGACGTCATTCTCAGATCGAGAAAGAGGGTGGGCAGTTTGTGATAGCCGACCTTGAAAGCCTCAACGGCACGTTTATCAACGACGTTCCCGTAAAGCGACGCCCGCTTGCACACGGAGATCGAGTTCGCATCGGCGACTCGCAGTTTCTCTTTCTGCTGCATGACGGTGAAGCGTCCCCGGCATCAAAATCGAGTGAGGTCCAGTTTGATGACCGTCAACACAGCGGTTCAACGATCCAGGTCAAATTCAACGATGCGGTTTACTTGATGGCCCGGGATTTGAGCGCGCTGATGAAGGTCAGCACCACTGTCAACGCTATCCGGGGCCTCGAAGAGTTGCAGCAGACCTTGCTCGAACTCCTCTTCGAAGTCGTGCCTGCCCAGCGCGGCGCCATTCTGCTCAGTCATGGAAACGGGTTGGAGGATGCTGCCGTGTTTGGCCTGGATCGGGCCCGCGGGCCTGATGAGGCAATAGTAGTTAGCCGCACGATCGCTCAACAGGTGCTGCGGGAGAAGACCTCGGTCTTAATCAGCGATGCTCCAGCGAAGCAGGGATTTGGCTCCGACAGTCTCGACCAATCTCGGCCCAGCTCGCTCATGTGCGTGCCGCTTATCATGCTCGAGCGAGCGCTGGGTGTCATATACCTTGATACGAATGCGCCGAACGTCAATTTCGACCAGGATCACCTGCAACTGGTCTCCGCTATTGCCGCCATCACGGCAGTCGCCATTGAAAATGCGCGCCACATCGAATGGCTTCAGAGTGAAAACGAGCGACTGCTCGCCGACGTCAATATCGAGCACAACATGGTGGGCGAGAGCCCGTCCATGAAACAGGTTTACCAGTTCATCTCGAAAGTTGCGCCTACGGATTCGACGGTGCTGATCTCCGGGGAAAGCGGAACCGGAAAAGAACTGGCCGCGCGAGCTATTCATCAGAACAGCAAGCGCGCCAAGCTGCCGTTCATGGCCGTTAACTGTGCGGCGTTGGCGGAGACCCTGCTTGAGAGCGAACTGTTTGGGCACGAGAAAGGTGCGTTCACCGGCGCCGTGGCCATGAAAAAGGGTCGTTTGGAAGTTGCGGACGGTGGCACGCTGTTTCTCGATGAGATTGGCGAACTCTCACCGGCGCTCCAGGTGAAGCTGCTGCGCGTGCTTCAGGAACGTGAATTTGAACGCGTCGGCGGCACCCGGACGATCAAGGTGGACATCCGACTCGTAGCGGCCACAAACAAAGATCTGGAACAAGCCATTGCCGCCGGAACTTTTCGTCAGGACCTCTTCTACCGTCTTAATGTAGTTGAACTGGCAATGCCGCCGCTCAGACAGAGGCCTGAGGATATTTCGCTTTTGGCAAACTATTTTGCCTCGAAGCACGGCGAAAAATGTAACCGTAGAATCTTGGGGGTATCTCCCGAAGCCCAAGCTCGGCTACTCAGTTACGAATGGCCCGGCAATGTTCGTGAGCTGGAAAACGCAATAGAACGCGCAGTGGTGCTGGGCGCAACTGATCATATCCTGCCTGAAGACCTGCCCGAAGCGACTTTGGAAAGCGCGGCTGCAGCAACCAGCATCCCGGCGCCCAGGTATCATGAAGCTGTTACCCAGACAAAGAAACAGATCATTCTGAGTGCCATGGACCAGGCAAAAGGTAGCTACACCGAAGCCGCCAGGCTACTGGGTGTTCATCCAAACTATCTTCATCGATTGATCCGGAACTTGAACTTGCGCGATCAAATCAAGCAATAGAATCCACAGATTTAGATTTAGAAATTAGGCTTAATCCGCTAATTCGCATCTGGAATGCGGACCCTGTCCCCCGCTCATCTTAGAAAGCCATCAGCATTAAAATAAAACATCTCAACTTCAACAAACTCTCAGGTCGGGAAGGCGGACTCTAGCACCCCAGCGCGGCAGCCGCGCTGGGGACCCCGCCCTGTCCCCGCCTCAAGCTTGAAGGCCACTCAGCAACTGAATTGAGTTGTTAGTCCAAGCAATTCTTGTTTTCGTCGTAAGAGCGGGGACAGGGTCCGCCTTCCGGACCTGCAAATTACCGTAGACATTTTTTGGGTCTTCACACAGCGACTGACGCCACGGCATATTCTGTCAAACCATTCGGAATCTGTGTAATCTGCGGATAAGAACTGCGGAATCTAGCTAACCAAGCTTCCCGCCTTTTGCCTTTAACTTTTCCGTTGATTATGATGCTGGATGTTCAAGTACAAAATAATCATCCCGGAACGATTTCAAGTGAGATGCGCGCCGACCATCGGGGCTCGAGTGCCAGAGGTGAAGATGAGTCAAATTCAACCAGCAGTTGAGCAGAAGTCCGGGTTTCCTCTGACCACGCTCTCGGAAGACGAACAGATGTTTCGCGCCAGTGTGCGCGAGTTTGCCGAAGGTGAGCTGCGTCCGCGCGTCGCAGAGATGGACGAGCACGCGAAATTCGATCCTAAGCTGATCCAACAATGTTTCGACCTCGGGTTGATGGGCATTGAAACGCCGGAAGAGTTTGGTGGTGCCGGCGCTTCTTTCTTCACCGCTATTCTGGCCGTCGAAGAGCTTTCCAGAGTTGATGCCTCAGTAGGTGTTTTTGTTGACGTCCAGAACACCCTGGTCAATAACGCCTTAATTCGCTGGGGCAATGCCGAACAAAAAAAGAAGTATCTACCGGAGCTTGCAAGTGAACGCGTGGGAGCCTATGCGCTGAGCGAGGCCGGCTCAGGCTCAGATGCTTTTGCGATGCAAACGCGCGCCGTGGACAAGGGTGACCACTACCTGATCAATGGACAGAAGCTTTGGATCACAAACGGCAACGAGGCCGAGATCTTTGTGCTTTTCGCCAACGCCAATCCGGAAGCCGGTTATCGAGGGATCACGGCATTCATTGTCGAGAAAGAGTTCGATGGTTTTTCAGTGGGCAAGAAAGAAAACAAGTTGGGGATTCGCGCCTCTTCAACTACCGAACTGATTCTGGAAGATTGCCGGGTGCCCAAAGAGAACGTAATTGGTGAAGTGGGCAAAGGCTACAAAGTTTCCATTGAAACGTTGAACGAGGGACGCATAGGAATCGGCGCCCAAATGATAGGTATTGCGCGCGGCGCGCTGGAGGCAGCCCTCGCTTACACGGGGGAGAGGCAGCAATTTGGAAAGCCGATTAATCAGTTTCAAGGCGTTCAGTTTCAACTGGCCGAAATGGCCACCCAGCTGGAGGCTGCGCGGTTGATGGTCTATAACGCGGCGCGGATGAAGGATGCGGGAATGAACTTCGTGAAGGAAGCGGCGATGGCCAAGCTCTATTCCTCGCGCGCGGCGGAGAAAATTAGTTCACTGGCCATCGAGCTGTATGGCGGATATGGCTTTGTGAAGGACTATCCTGTTGAGAAGTTCTGGCGGGATTCCAAGATTGGCGCGATTTACGAAGGCACTTCCAACATGCAGTTGCAGACGATCGCCAAGCTGATTATAGGAAGCAAGTAAGGAGGTTTATCTTCTAAAATGTCGTCATCGAGAATCGAAATCTTCAAACAGATCCTGGAAACTGATCCCGGCAATGGCAATGTGCTTTTCGGTCTAGCGAAAGAGTATGAGAAGGCCGGTCTCAACGAGGACTTGATCGATACGTTGACCCGCTATCTTGCTAGCTCCGATGATGAAGGCAACGCCTACGGAATGCTGGCATCAGCACACGAAAAATCTGGCGATCGAACCAGGGCACGGGAAGTTTACCAACGAGGCATCGAAGCAGCTATCGCCCACGGGCATCCTTCGATGGCCGAGGAGTATCGACAGACGTTAGCGAGTGAGTATGAGACGAAGTGAATAGATAACCACACGAAGTGACGTATGAAAACCGATACAAGAGTTTTAAAGCTCGTGAAGAAAACGGAGTCAGCATCCGAGACTGAAGCCGCGCCGGCTGAGGCTAAGGCTGCGACCGCCGATTTCAAGGTGGCGACGCCCGCCGCCCGGCCGTCGCCCCCTCCGAAAGCCGTACCTCACGAAGGAACGAAATCCCTGGTAGTTACGAAGATGGTCCCCCAATCCACCCGATCTCCCCAATCCCCTCAATCCAGTGCTCCGCAGGCCCAAGCCGGCCGTCAGCCTCCACGTCTGGCTCCGGCAGCAAGAGACCAGAGCGAATACCACGGACTTAGCCGTGAGCAGATGCTCTCGATCTATCGCACGATGTATCTGTCACGCAAGATTGACGACAAAGAGATTCAGCTCAAGAGTCAGAACAAAATCTTTTTCCAGATTAGCGGTGCGGGACACGAAGCCGTCCAGGTCGCCGCGGGCATGGTCCTTAAACCCGGCTACGACTGGTTCTATCCCTATTACCGTGATCGCGCGCTTTGTTTGCAACTCGGCATGACGCCGCTGGAACAACTGCTTTCAGCTGTAGGCGCCGAGAGAGATCCAAACTCACACGGTCGCCAGATGCCATCACACTGGGGCCACAAAAAGCTCAACATCGTTTCGCAGTCCTCACCGACGGGCACACAACTGCTGCAAGCGGTCGGCTGCGCGGAAGCCGGCTACCGCGTCAAACTGATCAAGGAACTGAAGGACCGTGTCCAAGACTTTCATGCGGATGAAGTGGCGTATGTGTCGCTCGGCGACGGCACGACCAGCGAAGGCGAGTGCTGGGAAGCATTGAACAGCGCGTGTAATCTGAAACTGCCTGTGCTGTTTTTACTGGAAGACAACGGTTACGCGATCAGTGTCCCGGTTGAAGTGCAAACGCCGGGTGGTGACGTTTCCAAACTCCTGGAAAGCTTTCCCAATCTCCATATCGAGAGATGCGACGGGACTGACGTGCTTGCGTCGTATGCTGCTATGCAACGCGCGGTGCAGCATTGCCGCGAAGGCAAGGGACCGGCGCTGGTCCATGCAAAAGTAATCCGTCCCTATTCCCACTCACTTTCAGATGACGAACGGTTGTATCGCCCTGACGAAGAGCGCACGGCAGATTCCGAGCGCGATCCGGTCAAACGTTTTGGCGCGTTCCTGATAGCTGAAGGCATTACCAGTCAGGATGATTTGCAGCAGGTCAAGGACGGGGTAGACCGCGAAGTGAATGAAGCCGCGGACCAGGCGTTGGCTAGTCCGCAACCCGCTCCCGAGACGGCGAAGTTTTACGTCTATTCACCAGATGTCGATCCCTGCGCAAAGGAGTTTGATACAGAAGCAGGTGCCGAGCTTTCCGGAAACCCCGGGACGGTGGTTGATCTTATCAACCGCTGCCTGCTTACCGAGATGGCTCGAGATCCGCGGATCGTCGTCTTTGGCGAAGACGTTGCCGACTGTTCGCGTGACACCTATCTCGAAAAGGTCAAAGGCAAAGGCGGGGTCTTCAAGGTAACCGCTAACCTGCAGAGGAAGTTTGGCGGTGCGCGAGTGTTCAATTCTCCTCTCGCTGAGGCCAACATCGTCGGACGTGCAATTGGCTTGGCCACGCGCGGTCTGAAACCGGTCGTGGAGATCCAATTCTTTGATTACATCTGGCCGGCCATGCACCAGATTCGCAATGAGCTGGCGCTGATGCGTTGGCGCTCGGGCAATGAATGGAAAGCACCGGTGGTGATTCGTGTCCCTATTGGTGGGTATCTGAAAGGCGGGGCCGTTTATCACTCGCAGTCGGGGGTCTCTACTTTTACGCAGATTCCAGGCTTGCGCGTGATCTATCCTTCAAATGCGCTGGACGCCAATGGTCTGTTGCGCACGGCGATCCGCTCGGACGATCCCGTCCTGTTTCTCGAGCACAAGCATCTTTACCGGCAGGCGTACAACAAATCGCAGTATCCGCCCGACGATTTCATGATTCCTTTCGGCAAAGCGAAGACAGTGCGGGAGGGAACAGAGATGTCGATCATCACCTATGGAGCTCTCGTGCAACGCTCGGTGGTGGCGGCCAAGCAAGCCGAGCAACAGGGAATCAGTGTGGAGGTCATTGATCTCCGTTCACTCTCTCCCTACGACTGGAATGCTATTGTTGATTCCGTGAAGAAGACCAACAGGGTAATTGTCGCTCACGAAGACTCGCTATCTTTCGGCTACGGCGCGGAGATCGCCGCCCGGATTGGCAGCGAGCTCTTCGAGTATCTCGATGCTCCCGTACGGCGCGTCGCCGCACTCGATACCTTCGTCGCTTACGCACCTCAGCTAGAAGATGTAATCCTCCCGCAAGCAACTGACGTGGCGAAGGCAATTCAAGAACTCCATAGCTACTAAATTGCGCCGCACTTGCCATTTCTCGGTCTGGTAAACTTACCTTACTGGGACCCATCGCGGTCGCAAACGGAGCGGGAACACTCACGCCCACAACTCCGCTCAGAAGTTCATGTTGATCGCTTCACCGGAAGCAGGCCTGAGGCTTATGATGCAACACCTTACCCGCGTCCCCCCGTCCCCGCATCGCGTCCGCCACCTCCCATCATCCCCCGGCTTGGCCGGTAAACAACTTGGTATCGACGCTCTTGGGATCTCCGAGCACGACGAAGCGGATGTTGCGCATGTACTTCTCCGCCACGCGCTGCACATCTTCGGTCGTGACCGCGCGTAAGCGCGGCAAGAAGACGAAAGCGTTGCGCCAGCCGCCACCGATGATCTCATACTGCGCCAGCTCGCCGGCCTGAGCGGCGTTGGTCTCCTGCCCCAGGTAATGACGCGTTAGGAAATGCTGCACCGTCGACTCAAGTTCCTCCCGTGGGAGAGGCTCGCGCTGAAGTCGCGTGATCTCGTCCAGCATCACGCGGACCGACTGGTTAGCATCGACGGACGTCACGTAGATCCCGCCGACGTTCGCCCCCTGACTCCAAAGGAAGGCATCGGGTGCGTAAGAGAGATTTCGTTTGTGCCGGACTTCGATAAAGACGCGGTTCTGCAAGACGGTCGAAGCGACACGCATTGCGTAGATGTCCGGCGCTGCTAAGTTTGGTGCGGTGAAGACGCCCTGCACGTAATTGGTCGGGAGCGCGCGTTCCGTCACTTGAACCGAAGGCGCGGCGAATGACAACTCCGGCAGCGGACCCGGATGGTAGTCGCCGCGCGGAAGTTTACCGAAGCTGGCGGCAATGCGGCTGCGTAGCATCTGCGGGTCGAGGTCGCCAACCACGACCAGCAATAGCCGCGACGTCTCCATCACCTGCTTGTGATATCGACGGAGATCTTCGGAGGTCAGGCGCGACACGGAGTCGGCGGTCCCGCGTGGGTCGTTGAGATAGGGATGTCCGGCGTACGCCACGCGCGCCTGTAAAAGTTGCAAGTATGAGTCGGGCGTGTCGGTGTCGTCACGCAAGGAAGCGACGATTCGGTTGCGCACGCGTTCGACGTCGTCAGCAGTGAAAGCTGGCTTGAGAGCCACGTCGGCAAAAATCTCCCACGAGCGGTCGAAATTCGAGCGCGTCGAAGCCATCGTCAGACCCGAATAGTCGTAGTTAACGCCGGAGCCGATCGTTGTACCCATGCGAGAAAGCTCCATGCGCATACGCTCACGCGGGAAGCTCACAATTGCCTCCGACGCGGTGTCGAGCATTAGATTCTCGACGCCGCCCTTCTCGGGAGTGATGTTGCGCACGCCGCCCTTGATAAAGAGACCGGCGACCACCGTTTGGGTTCCGGCGCGCCTCTTGACCAGGACTTTCAGCCCATTTACGTCGAATTCGGTGACGAGTGAGACCGGATCTACAGACGTGACCGCTCTCTCCGCCACGGCGGCCTTTGCCGCGTCCTGGGCCGTCGGCAGCGTCTGCCGTTGGGCGGCCGTCGGAGTTACTGAAACCAGCAAGGCGAGGCCAAGCGCCCAAACCCGCATGATGGCGCCCAACGGTTTTCCTGTTTCCACTTCGTCTCCCGCCGCGCCAGCAGGGATCAATGTTTTATCTGTCTGCCGTAGTTGCATTGTGTTTCCTATCGCCGATCAAATCTTCCTCGGTAAGCTGTGATTGCTTGAGCGACTCTTCAGAAATGAGCGCGAGGCCGACGTGCGGCTTTCCGTGAACGTAGGTCGTAACGTAGCGGCTAATATCGGCTCGCGAGGTCCGGCGCAGGTTCCCCAGATAGCCTCGGAAGTAATCGATGCCGGTCGAGGCCCACCAAAAGCTGATGGTGTGCGTGTATTCGCTTACCTTCTCGCGGCTGAATAAGTCATCGGCTTCCAGCAGCGCCTTGGCCGTTTCCAACTGCTCATCGGTGTAATAGTCGCGGTCGTTGAAGTGCCCGATTTCGTTGTAGATAGCCCGCACCGCAGCGCGAGCCTTGTCGGGTGTAGTCTGCGCGATGATATTGATCGGCCCGACGTTGCGCTGGGTGTAGTAGCCGAGGTTAACGCCGGTGACGAGGCCTGTGTCTACGAGCGCGCGCTGAAAGCGCGAGTTGGGCTGGCGCAGAATGAAGGAGAAGACATCTGCCGCGTAGGTGCCGGGGTTGTCTTTACCAATCGAAGGACCATGCCAACCGATCATGATGATCACATTCTGGACGGGCTGGCGAATGACCATTCCCTCGCTCTTCTCGAGTGGTGGATGTTCGACCGGCGGAAACTCCGCGAACGGATCCTTCTCGCGACGCGGCCAATCGCCGAAAAGATTGCTGACCAGTTGGAACACCTCGTCGGACTTCACATCGCCCGTGACTACTACGGCGGAATTGTTTGGAACGTAGTAGCGACCCTGAATGAGACGCATCATCTCGGTCGTCGCCGCGCGCACGGTCTGACGGTTGCCACCCGGGTTTTTGCGGCTCGGGTATTTGTAGAAGAGGCGGTTGTTCATCTCGAGCGACAAGTAACCGAACGGGTTTGATTCGTGGCGATCGAGTTCGCCGATGACGACCTCGCGCTCTTGTTCGAACTGTCGCTCGTCGAAGAGCGGGTAGCGCACCGCGTCGCGCATAAAACGCATCGCCACTCCAAAGTTTGGTGTGGTCGTTGTGAAGTAGTAGTTGACTAGTTCCTCATGCGTCTGCCCGTTATAGACGATGCCGAGCTGATCAATCGACTGCACATAATCTTCCCGGTCTTTGATGGCGCGGTTGGCCTTGAAGAACATGTGTTCGTAAAGATGAGAAAGGCCGTTCAGTTCCGGCGGTTCAGTGTAGGAGCCGTTTTTGACAGCGAGCTCGACGCTCACGAGCGGCACTGAATGATCTTCCAACACGAGAACTTCCAACCCGTTCGCCAGCACGCGGCTCTGGATCTTTGCGTCCGGCATGCGCGCCGTTGCTGTCGCGGCCGATGTTTGCAGCGCCGTAGCTCGTGGCGGAGTTCGGCGCTGGCTGGCGGAAATCGCCGAGGGCGCCAGCAAAGAACTGATTAGGAGAAGAATTAGAAGATTATGTTTCACAAAAACCCCCCGTTAGTTTGTTCCATTTTCAGAAAGACGTTCGATGTGACCAGGCAACATTCAGATGTCAGCCCAGAAGAGGGTTCATCCTGGTAGATCTGCGACAGAACCCAGTCAGACTCTTCCGAGGTTAGCTTTCCAGCGCAAAATTCACAAATGACAGTGGGGCAAGGGTTGGCACAACCAGCGCCTCCGGCGCTGGTTGAGTTGACCCGGTTGGTCCGTCAGCCTAACGCTTTTTCATTTTGGCAACCAGTCGATTAGCCTTTCCTCTCAGTACTCTGCCATAGCTCGAGCCATTCGCTGAAAAGACGCTCTTCGACCATGACGCTTTTAACAGCCGACCCGTTACGTTGTTGTTTTCGAATTGGAAGACATACATCTCGCGATTCGAGGGCACGTAGAGCACGAGTCGGTGGCGGGAAGTGCGACCCTTTGTTTCGGTCCCGGTAAAGAGAACTTCATCATAATCGTCGGCGTCAGCATCAATCGTTTCCGAAGTCCAATCACCATTGCGAAAGTTCTTGGTGTCAAGCTGACCTCGGGCCGAAACGCGAAACACTCCTCCCCGTTTCTCCATCACCAGGAACCGAGCGGCGCCGACAATGCGTTCGTCTTGAATTGCTGCCACTGCCGCTCCGGATGCCGTCTGAAGTATCCGTACGTCACCAACGTAACCTTGAGATCCGCTGGCGGCGATCTTTCGCGCCCGGTCCAGCGTCAGAGATGGAGCCAACATCGCGTCGGATAGGGCGGCGTCCGTACTGTTAGCATCGGCGTCTCCACTCAAGGGTCCCTTTTTTCCATTGAGAACAGCACGGCTTGGAAGTACCGCGCTGGCTGCCAATTGGGCTGCGACGGAAGAGTCCTGTGCAAACTTAGTTGCGGTTTCGCTGCTGTGTCCCCAGACAAAGAGCAAGGCACCAAAGAAGATAACCGTGGCCAGCGGCGCTGCTACGCGAAATACTATGCTGCCTCGTTCAGCCAGCACTGCAATCGTGGAAGAGAGTGGATCGGCTTCCGGCATAGGCTCTGGCCGCACCAAACTCTTCTCCAAAATAGCTCGCGCGGCCGCCGCCGTCCGAGGTCGGTCTTCCGGGCGCTTGGCAAGCAGAGTGTGCACCGCAATCGCAAGTTGTTTGGGAATGTCCTGACGCAGCTGCGGCAAAGGTGGCGCCGGAGCCGTTGCCTGTTTCACTAACACCGCCGATGGCAAGGGATCTATGAACGGCGGGCGGCCTGCCAACATCTCGTAGAGCACAACTCCGAGGCTATAGAGATCGCTGCGCGCGCCAACGCGCTGGCCCAAACACTGCTCGGGCGACATGTATCGCGGCGTGCCCACTAACTGACCTGAACCGGTCGTCGCGTGAGTTGCTGTTGATTCCGCCGAGGTCACCAGGACCTTTGCTACTCCGAAGTCCAGCACACAAATTCCTCGTTCATTGAGCATGATATTCGAGGGTTTGAGGTCACGGTGGATGATGCCAAGCTGATGTGCCTCTTCCAGCACATCGCAAATCTGTACGGCAATCTTGACGGCCCGTTCCGGGGAGAAACGACCATCGCGGACCAATGCTTCCGACAGCGTCGTGCCTTCCACAAACTCCATGATGATGAAATGACGGCCATCCGGTAGATTGCCGGCATCAAAAATCATCGCTGCGTGTTGATGGCGCAATCTGGCCATCGTGCGGGCTTCCCGCAGAAAGCGGTCGGCTACGTCTCGGTCGGAGGCAAACTCCTGTTTGATAATTTTGACAGCGACGGGACGTTCCAGTCCCAGGTGTGTTGCACGATAAACCGTGCCCATGCCGCCTCGTCCGATCTCACATTCGATTCGGAACCTGCCGGCGATGAATTGAGGGACATCCATACCTGACCTTCTTTCGGGATAAAGGTCGCTCGGAGCGATTTTAGGGCGAGGAGATTAGCGCATCCGTGCGGCGCTGAAAATGGGCACTCATTGTTGTGTTGTACGGGGAAGAGAAGCACCGGCTGCCACCGGTTAATGCCGCGTAGTCTAACACCTTTGCGAGTCGATAGGAATATCTTTTGACAAAACCTGACCCCGCCCTTTAAGACCGCAGGTGAACCCGGCCCGGTTCGCCTCCTTGTTACGGTTCCCATTCAAAGGCAACTTCGGAAATCGGAGTGTCCGGATCCTTTCCGAAGTAG